>CANRJU010000341.1 GCA_947631075.1 uncultured Lachnospiraceae bacterium | reverse complement strand
AAGGGTCAGCCCACCCTGTAACCACGGTTGTTCCGTAAAATCATTTTAACATGAATCGACAAAAAATGCAATCTTATTTTTTCGCAAGTTTTGATTTTGATTAATGTTTTATAAAAGACTATTCGGAGTGGCGTAAAGCGACAAAAAGGTTGATTTTTGGCGCAAAACGACCAGAAGTATTAAAAAAATATAAAATATTTTAATTTTTAAAGACACATATATGAGAAAAATTCATAAAAATTTTTCTTGTGCTTATCAAGAAGTTGTGCTATATTATTTTAAAAGAAAGCCAGAGAAGCGGCTACCCTCGATAATGGCAATTTGTACCGTTATAAACGGCACGCCGTCACTATCGCAAGTAGTTTGTGGCCTATTTGGTTTATCTATCATTAAAGATTGTATAACACAATCCGACAAGGGCAATGAGAACCATGCAGAACTAGAAAAGGTCAGTGTATGTAACATAGTTCATTTCTTAGCCCTCCTTTCTTTCGTCTGGAGGATTTATCCCCTCTGATAAGTAAGGAGGGCTTTGCCCTAACAAAAAAGTAACCGCCCAGTCCAAGGATGCGGTTACTCATGTAATTGAAAATGGATCTAACAAGTGTTTTTATCATCTTCGAAAGTGAAAATTTTTTCAACTGTAGTGTCAAAGACTTTCGCAATATCCATGGCAAGTTTCAAGGATGGATTGTATTTTCAAATTTTATTTTCCGCTTTGGGTTGAAATGAGAGGTATCTGTTTGGTATAATCAGATAGGATGCGGTGAAATATAAAGAGGTCTGGACAGGATTGGGGGTTAGTCATGGCTCAGAGAGAAGAAAAGAAAACGGCGGTGGCGCTGGAGTACACCCCCGGCGAGCAGGCGCCGAAGGTCATTGCCTCCGGGCAGGGGAAGCTGGCGGAGAAGATTATTGATGTGGCGAGGGAGGCCGACGTCCCGATTCACAAGGATGAGAAGCTGGCGAAGTCCCTGTCGGTGCTGGATATCGGGGAGTACATTCCGCCGGAGCTGTATTCGATCGTGGCGGAGGTGCTTGTGTTTGTGGACAGCATGGACCGGATTCAGGGCAAGATTAACGGGGATAAGAGATAAATGGAAACTAAGAGATAATGGAACTAAGAGATAATGGGGATACGAGATAAATGAAAATAAGAGGTTAATGGGGATAAGCGGCAGATGGAGAGGAAGAACAATCGGGAAATCGGTTCTCTGGAGGAGCAGAGCGCGGCGGATTTTCTTATGGAACGGGGATATGAGATTGTTGAGCGCAATTATCGCTGCCGTTTCGCGGAAATCGATCTGGTGGCGAGGGAGGACGGATACCTCTGTTTTGTGGAGGTCAAGTATCGCAAAAATGACTGTTTTGGCGCGCCGGAGGGAGTTGTGAGTCCGGAGAAGATGAGAAAGATTTCCCTGGGAGCGCAGTTTTATGTGGGGGAACATCATCTGCCTGTGGATACGCCGGTGCGGTTTGACGTGGTTCTGATTATTGGCGGGGAGATTTCCCTGATTCAGAACGCGTTTGATTACAGGGGAAGATGAGGACAGAACTTTTCTTGTGCTGACGCCCAATCTATGGTATGATAGATTTATACGGACTAAATTGGAAGCATGAGGAATAGAGTTTTACGGAGGAGAGAGATGTCGAAACCGATTCTGGCCATTGTGGGCCGGCCCAACGTGGGCAAATCCACATTGTTCAACACGCTGGCGGGGGAGAAGATTTCCATTGTGAAAGATCATCCCGGCGTGACCAGAGACCGCATTTACGCGGACGTGACGTGGCTGGACCACTCATTTTCCCTGATTGACACCGGGGGGATCGAGCCGGACAGCAGCGATCAGATGTTAGTACATATGAGAGAGCAGGCGACGATTGCCATTGAGACGGCGGACGTGATTCTGTTTCTGGTGGATGTGCGCCAGGGGCTGGTGGACGCGGATTTTAAGGTAGCGGATATGCTGAGGCGGTCGGGGAAGCCGATTGTCCTCGTTGTAAATAAGGTGGATAATTTTGAAAAATATATGGCGGACGTCTATGAGTTATACAATCTGGGCATGGGCGATCCGCATCCGGTGTCGGCGAGCTCCAAGCTGGGCCTGGGGGATATGCTGGACGCCGTGCTGGAGGTCATTGACTTAGAGAAAATGGAGGAGGAAGAAGACGACCGCCCGAAGGTCGCGGTGGTGGGCAAGCCCAATGCCGGAAAGTCCTCTCTGATCAACCGCCTTCTGGGGGAGAACCGGGTCATTGTGTCGGAGGTGGCGGGCACTACTCGCGACGCCATTGACACGGAGATTACCTATCAGGGAACGGAGTACATTTTTATCGACACGGCGGGACTGCGCCGCAAGAGCAAGATCAAGGAGGATATTGAGCGATACAGCATTATCCGCACGATTGCGGCGATTGAGCGGTCGGACGTGGTCATTTTGATGATTGACGCCACGGAGGGCGTGACGGAGCAGGACGCGAAGATCGCGGGCGTGGCGCATGAGCGCGGGAGAGGCCTTATCGTGGCGGTCAACAAGTGGGACGCGATTGAGAAGGACAATCACACGGTGAAAGAATTTACTAAAAATGTGAGGGAAGTTCTCTCTTTTGCCCCCTATGCGCAGATTATGTTTATTTCCGCAAAGACCGGGCAGCGCACGATGAAGATTTTTGAGACGCTCGACATGGTGATTCAGAATCACGCGATGAGGATTCAGACGGGCGTGCTCAACGAGATTCTCGTGGAGGCGGTGGCGATGCAGCAGCCGCCCTCGGACAAGGGAAAGCGCCTGAAACTGTTCTATATGACGCAGGTGAGCACCAAGCCGCCGACCTTTGTGCTGTTTGTCAACAAAAAGGAACTGATGCACTTTTCGTACCAGAGATACATTGAGAACAAGATCCGGGATACGTTCGGGTTTGCCGGGACGCCGGTGAGGATTCTGATTCGGGAGAGGAAGGAAAAGGAGTAGGTTATGGCTGAAATAGCTTCCGCTGTGATTTTAATTATAATCGGTTATTTTTTCGGCTGCTTTTCCACAGGCTATATTGTGGGACGATTGAGCGGACACGATATCCGCTCGGAGGGAAGCGGCAATATCGGCACGACTAACGCCCTG
>CANRJU010000340.1 GCA_947631075.1 uncultured Lachnospiraceae bacterium | reverse complement strand
ATCTCCACAATCGCGTCGTCAAAGGACGTGATGGCGGCAGACGCCCCGTCCTTCGTACACACGTTGCAATACTCGACATTCAGCGCCTTAGATGTCACCGGCGGCACGGAAATATCAATGGTCTGTCCCTCGTTGGCGCCGATCTGGATTGCCACATATCCGGCGTCCAGCATCGTCACAGTGGCACTTCGTTCCGCCTCTACCCCGGACACGTCAAAAATCATGCTGAATCCGTCCCGGTCGGTCACCTCGACCCGGGCGCCGTCTACAAATACGGTCGCTGTGCCCGAAAAGCCGGAGTCATCCGATGTATCCAGCGACACCCTGGCGTCCGTTCCCGGAGTTCCGGCAGCGCCATTTATGCCTAATTTACTTGCCAGATCCGGATCGTCGGTCGTAATCTCGATTTTCTGAGAGGCTCCGTAGAGCTTGGATGTAAATTGTAGCTGGCATCCCGCCTCCAGTCTGCCACTGGCGCTGTTCGGCACAACGTCAATGTTCATCATCTCGCAATAATCGCGGATGGAAGCGTATACCTCCTCATACGTCTCTCCCGGCTCTACCTCGATCATCTCTCCGTTGATCTGAATCGTGCCGGATTTATCCTGTAGCACGACCTCGCTGGGTCCGCTGCTTATTGTATTCGTGTTAAATGTAGCCTGCGTCGGAAGCTCATCTACCGTAAACGTATACTTTGTAAGGGCCACGTCGTCGCTGGCTGACACCAGCTTCACTCCTACATTATTAGAGGAGGACTGGCGGCAGCAGGTCCCGTCCAGCACGCTCATCGTATTGTACTCGGTCTGGCTGGCAATGCGGTCGATCTCGTCCCGGAGAGCGTCGATCTCGCGCTGAATCGCCATCCGGTCCTCAATGGTCGTCGTGCCGTCGCTGGCCGCCTGCACGGAAAGCTCCCGGCATCTCTGCAGCATGGATTCAATCTCTGTCAGCGCGCCCTCAGCCGTCTGTATAAAGGAAATACCGTCTGAGCCGTTCTGAGACGCCCGGCGCAGTCCCCGGATCTGCGCGTGCATCTTCTGTGAAATCGCCATCCCGGCCGCGTCGTCCGCCGCCTTGTTGATCCGGTATCCGGAGGAGAGCCTGGTCGTACTCTCCATCAACTGGCGATTCACAACATTTAAGTTAAAATTCGCGCGCATCGCCGTTACGTTTGTATTGATTTTCATTGTCCATCTTCCTTTCTTGCAACATTGATGATAAAGCATTTTGCCACCTGGTACAGATCCCTGTTCTTCGCACCGGAGGCTCTATCTCCTACATGAAGGGAACTTCTGTTGCCCATAATCAGGCTGTTACTGTCCATAGTAAATCCATTCCCTTCCAAATCCTTTTCAAATCCATCCAGAATCTGACGGCAGAAATCCAGATTCTCCCCTTGATCCGCCGTGACAAATCCCTTTACATGAGTTCCGCTGACGCGGAACGTGGCCTGCACTTTCCCGAACAGGGCCGAATCCATGGAAATCTCAACGCTTCCCCGGCCCTTTTCGCCGCTCTGGAACGTGACGTGGCAATCCGTCACTCCCCGCTCCGTCACAATCGGAACGTCGTACATCTGCCTGCTTCTCAAATTCTTATAAAAGGCGATCCCCCCTGCCATCCGGGCAAGAGATATCACGTCATCATATGTTATATCGTCACTTTCTCTCTTTCTATCAAGAGATTCCCCGTGATTTGCGTCCAATTCTTCATAAAAATCATCCAGCGCTTCCGGGTCGTCAAACTTCTCCTGTACCGCCTCGCTCTCCTCCCGGCTCCACAGCTCCGACACGCCCCGGCGTCCCCCGGACAGATATCCTCTGGCCGCCAGAATATTCTCCAGCGTGTCCGGCATTTCCAGGGCTTCCAGAAATGGGCGGATATCCTCGCCGAAATCTCGCAGCGCGCCGCGGACTTCCTCCGCCAGATGCTCATAGTAACGGCTCTCCTCCGCCTGAAATTCCCCGTCGTTCTCACAGGCCTCCAAAAGAGCCTCCGGCGACATCTCCAGAATCGCCTCACCCTTCTCCTTCAGCACCTTCGGCGAGAGCTTCCGCTGAAGCTGCCCGGCCAGAGACGTGTTGTAGGCCGCCTGAATCTGGTCGGAAATGGAGGTTCCCCTGGCAACTGCCGCTTCCAGCCCGCCAAACTCATCATTCACAGAGACGTCCATGCCCTCGGCCCGCTTTGTGCGGGTGGCCGACAGCAGCGAGGAAAAGGAAAGCTCCCGTCCCTCTTTCAGCACCTGTCCCACAACGGCACCGTCGCTCTTTTCAATTTTGTCAAGGAGGCGGTAAATGCCCACCATGCTCTCGCGCTCCTCAGGACTTATATCGCCCCGGTGATCCATTTTCCACAAAAACTTGCGGAACGAAATATCCTCTGTCGCCGTCTCCTCCCGGATTATGTTTACCTGCTCATCCAGCTCGTCCAAGGAAACCGACAGCGGATTTATGTTCTCCTTAATCAGCTTGGCCACTACCTGGGGTTTCAGATTCTCCATCAGCGCATTGACCTTGTTGTCATAGAACTTGATCTGCTCGATGTTCTCTCTGGTCAGCTCCATGCGGTTGTATCCCAGAATTCGGACTGCCCGCTCATTCGCCCCGGTCGTCTCAAGGCCCAGATCCTCTAAAATATCATCTATGTTGCCAAATGCCTTGCGGATGGAATCCCCCAGATCCCCGCGCACCTGAGTACCCACGGCCTCATAAGTCTGCGCGGCTCTGTCATACTGCTCCTGCAGGGCATGACCCGTCTCGGCCAGCTCTGACAGCGAAGCGGTCTCCCAGATCTGCGGCGCCCTGCCGACCAGCTCCGCGGGCGCGGCGAGCACCGTCTTTGCCGCCCGGAGAGCGCCTGTCATGAGGGCTTCATTCTCCTGCGTAACAGGAAGATCTGTCTCTCTCAGCAGGGACTCCCTTGCCTGGCGCTCCTGATCCTTTAATTCCTCCACAATCTGTGTCAGATTGCGTATATCCAGCTGTATCCCCTTAGCCGACATGGCCCTTGCGGCCTCCGCTGTCATGGAGAGGCGGATCTCCTCCAGCTGGCGTCTGGCGCGTATCACGTCCGCCTCGGTCTCAAACGTCCGCGCGAGAGCCTCGTCGTCCGTCGCCAGCAGCTCTCTCACCGC
>CANRJU010000339.1 GCA_947631075.1 uncultured Lachnospiraceae bacterium | reverse complement strand
AGACTGGCAGGAGTGAAGGCAGACAGGAGGCAAGACTGGAGACATTGTATGAGGCTGTTAAGAATGCCATGGAGTCTTTCCATGTAAGTCTGGAGGAAGCCATGAAAGGCTTGAAGGTGACTGAAGAAGACCGCGCAATCCTGATGAAGCGGATCTGACGTACGCGGCCTAGCAGCAGACAAGTCCACAAAGAAGAACCACAAGGCGCCCGCGGGGACATGCTCCCCTGTCCGGGCGCCTTTCTGTCGCCGCAGAGATCGCGGCGGCCCGATGAAAATGAGTTCACGGGGAAACTCGTTTGCCAACTTGACAACCCCAATAGCGTAGTATATAATCTGCTTTACAGCATTTAGAATTGTTTGATTATCCATAGACGAATATCCAACAAAATCAATGAAAATTTGTCATGGTCCACCTATTGTGGCACTTCTATTTACGTTACCCATTTTAAACATTTGAAATATTAAAACTGAAAGCATGAAACGGGAAGCATGAAACCAGAAGCATGTAACTGTTTTTTAGTTGTTTTGTGGAAGGAGAAATAGATGAACAGGAATAAAAACAAAGCAAAAAATAAAGAAACCAATCTGCGCGTCCTACTGGATACAGATCCGGAGGTCAAGGCGGCTTTTGAACGCCTGAGCGAACAGGGCCAGAAGGAAATGCTGGCGATATCGGACGAGATAAGAGTGCCGAATCTTCTGAGCGACACGATCTTCAAGGCCATCTTCGACCCGGATGTGAAGGATTCCCTGCTGTCAGACTTTATCAGTTGTATCCTGGGACGGAAGGTCAAGGTGCTCCATTCCTTGAAAAACGAAGGGCTTCGCCACAGCATCTACAGCAAGGGCATTGTGCTGGACATAGTGGTACAGTTTGAGGACGGATCCATTGCTAACGTCGAGATCCAAAGAAGTGGGATAAAGCTTTCACCTAAGCGTGCGGCATGCTATTCGGCCGACATCGTTACACGGCAGTATGCCATCACGCAGGGACAGGCGAAAAGCGAAATCGATTACGATATCATCCAGCCCGTGTATACAATCATTATTTTTGAGGAAAGCCCGCGTGAGTTCAAAGAAACGAAAAAATACAAGCACTTTTTCCAGCAGAAAAGCGATACCGGAGTGGAGCTGGAGCTTTTGCAGTACTATGCTTACATATGTCTGGATGTATTCAAGGCGGAAAAGCCACGCGTCGGCAAGAAAATCGACACCTGGCTGGAGTTCCTGACGATACAGGACACGGACAAGATGGAAGCTTTCCTAAAGAAAAATAAGTCTTTTCAAACTGTGTACGACCGTGTTATACTTATGTCAAAAGACCGTGAGGGGCTGATGAATATGATTACAGATATGCTGGCGAATGAGGATATTGTGGGGAGTATCAACCGGACAAATGAGTCGATTATTAAACGGCAGAGACGGGAACTGGCGGAAAAGGACAAGATACTGAAAGAGAAAGAAAAAACGCTTAAAGATAAAGAAAGAACGCTTAAAGAAAATGAAAAGGCTCATCAAAGGGAGCTCCAGAAGAAGGAGAAGACACTAAAAACTTATCGCGAGGAGCTCCAGGAGAAAGATGCCCTGATCCGCGAGCTACAGCAACAGTTGGCTGCTAAGAAGCCCGACTGAGTGAATCAGTCATGGATCTGACGCGCGCGGCTCAGCAGTAGACAAGTCCACAGAAAAGATCCACAAGGCGCCCGCGGGGGGACACGTCACCCTGCCTGGGCGTCTTTCTGTCGCTACAGAGGTCGTAGCATCTATAGCAAGGGCATCGTGCTGGACATAGTGGTACAGTTCGAGGATGGGTCGATTTGCGAACAATGAACTCCTGCTGGAGTTCATACGAGATTCAGCGGAGTGGGATAAAGCTTTCACCTAAGCGTGCGGCATGCTATTCGGCCGACATCGTTACGTGTCAGTATGCCATCACGCAGGGGCAGGCGAAAAGCGAAATCGATTACGATATCATCCAGCCCGTGTATACAATCATTATTTTCGAGAAAAGCCCGCGCGCTTTCAAGCAAACAAAGAAATGCAAGCATTTCTTCAAAGTATAAGCATTTCTTTCAGCAGAAAAGCGATACCGGAGTAGAGCTGGAGCTTTTACAGTACTATGCTTACATATGTCTGGATGTATTCAAGGAGGAAAAGCCACGCGTCGGCAAGAAAATCGACACCTGGCTGGAGTTCCTGACGATACAGGATACGGACAAGATGGAAGCCTTCCTAAAGAAAAATAAGTCTTTTCAAACTGTGTACGACCGTGTTATACTTATGTCAAAAGACCGTGAGGGGCTGATGAATATGATTACAGATATGCTAGAAAACGAGGATATCGCAGGGAGCATTAACCGGACGAATGAGTCGATTATTAAGCGGCAGAGACGGGAGCTGGCGGAAAAGGACAAGATACTGAAAGAAAAAGAAAAGGCTCATCAAAGGGAACTCCAGGAGAAGGAAAAAACTTACCGCGAGGAACTCCAGGAGAAAGATGCCCTGATCAATGAACTGAAACGGCAGCTGGCTACTAAGAAGCCCGACTGAGCGAATCAGTCATGGATCTGACGCACGGCCCGGCAGCCGACAAGTCCACAAAGAAGATCCACAAGGCGCTCGCGGGGGATACGTCACCCTGCCCGGGCGCCTTTCTGTCACCGCAGAGGTCGCGGCGGCCCAATAAAAATGAGTTCACGGGGAAATAAGTCGGTTATTCTGTTTAAAGTGAAGAATTGAGGGAATTGAAATATCTGATCAGGGGCATGACCCTTAAATGTCCTATCGAAACTCCTCTCATGGGACATATGAGGTTACATAAGAAACGCCCATGTTTCGGCTGGAAAGACGGAATAGTACGGATTTCCAGGGAAAAGAAAAGCAGGGAGAGCGGAGGATATCCAGTGGCGTGAAACGACCAAAACTTGTGTTTAAAAATACTTGACATTATGATGGGTATGGGAGTATAATATAAGTGAACCGGGAGAGTGAATGTATGGCATGGATATACCGCAACATGCAGTGAACTCTACATGACACGCAGACGGAAAGCGCATTGGAAAGGAGAAGGGATATTGGGAAAGGTTGATGTATTTACGAAAGAGTACATGAGTAATGATGTTGTTTTCGCAGATGCCTTC
>CANRJU010000338.1 GCA_947631075.1 uncultured Lachnospiraceae bacterium | reverse complement strand
ATAATAATCATTGACAAACATTAAATATTTGGTAGAATACTATTAAAGGAGAGTCCTGCCAATAAGTGGACGTTCAAAAAGCGTTAGTATCGCTGCGGTGATGCTACATTCAAGGACTATGGTGACGTAGTCCTTGAAATATTTTATGGAGATTCTTATGACGCAATCACCTTTATATGTCTACCGAATAGACATGAAGTACATCAGAAACCTGCATAATATTGACGACCGAATTTTTTCTGTATCTCCACAGATTGGGAAAGATGAAAGACCTTTTCTTGGTATAATCTTAGTTTGTAACAAGCATCAATATTGTGTTCCATTGTCAAGGCCAAAGAAAAAACATGAAAAGATGCGTGATAAAATAGATTTTAAGAAGATTATACATAATGGAGTTTTGATAGGGGTTCTAAATTTTAACCTTATGATACCTGTTGAAGCAGCTCAGATTCAACGTATTGATACCAAAATCCGCAAGCACGATAATATGGACACAAGAAAGAAGAAGGAACTTCTGAATAAAGAATTAGAATGGTGCAATCAACACATCAGTGATTTGGTAAATACCGCAAATGTCCTTTACCAAAAATACAATTCTGATGAAAACTTTACAGCCAGAAAACAATGTCTGGATTTTAAGAGAATGGAACTAGAATGTAAAAAATACAATTCCAGAATTAAGGAAGATCGACAGGCCCATTGAGAAAAACATATTTTTTCTAAACGATAAAAGAATAACTGAAATTATAAGATAAATAACGTACAGTCAACGCTTATGCCGTGCGATGGCGTAAGTTGAGTCAGAAAAAGAAAGGAGTATTATGCAGGAGATCAAGTGTCCGAAATGCGGAGAGGTTTTTGCGGTGGACGAGTCCGGCTATGCGCAGATCGTTCAGCAGGTCAGGGACAAGGAGTTTGAAAAGGAAATTGGACGACGTGAGAAAGCTTTGCAAGAGCTTAAAAAGAACGAGATAGAATTAACGCAGATGCAGCAAAAGGAAGCATTTGAAAAGGAGCTTTCATCGACAAAAGAAGAAATTGTTATGAGAGAAAGAGAGATTGAGAAACTACAAGCACAGATCTCAGAAAATGAGACGAAAAAAGAGCTTGCAGTGAATGAGGCAATTGCCGAAAAAGAGCGTGAGCGAGAGAAAGCCCTTGAAGAGAAAAATAAAGAGATTGCAGAAAAGACACTTGCATTTGAGGAACTTCGAGCTAAATACGAAAACAGTGAAACTGAAAAACGGCTTGCGGTGAGTGAAGCAGTTAGTAAGAAAGAGAAAGAACGGGAAGCTGCATTGGAAGTCAAGAACAAAGAGCTTGCGGAGAAGACCCACATAATCGAAGAGCTTCGTGCGAAACTTGATAATAGTGAGACGGAAAAAAAGTTGGCGGTATCGGAGATGCTTCAAGAGAAGGAGAGAGAACGGGAAGCTGCATTGGAGGCAAAAAATAAAGAACTTGCAGAGAAAACTCGTATGTTCGAAGAACTACGTTCGAAGTTCGACAACAGCGAGACGGAAAGAAAATTGGCAGTTTCTGAGGTGCTCCAGGAGAAAGAGAAGGAACTCTCCGAGAAGACAAACGAGATCACCCAGCTACAGAGCCGCCTTTCAAATCAGAAGGCGGAGAGCGAGCTGAAAGAGCAGTCGATCCATAAGCAGTATGAGAACGAGCTGAAACAGAAGGATGAGCTGATCGAATACTACAAGGATTTCAAGGCGCGGCAGTCGACGAAGATGATCGGAGAGAGCCTTGAGCAACACTGCCTCACGCAGTTTAATTCTCTGCGGATGACCGCGTTCCCGGCGGCGTATTTCGAGAAAGACAACGACGCGCGGACCGGGAGCAAGGGCGACTTTATCTTCCGGGAGTCGAAGGACGGCGTGGAATTCATCTCAATCATGTTCGAGATGAAGAACGAGATGGACGAGACGGTCACAAAGCACAAGAACGAGGACTTCCTCAAGGAGCTCGACAAGGATCGCCGCGAGAAGAACTGCGAGTACGCCGTGCTGGTGTCTTTGCTGGAGATAGACAACGAGCTGTACAACAACGGGATTGTGGACGTCTCCTACAAATACGACAAGATGTACGTGATCCGGCCGCAGTTTTTCATCCCGATGATCACGCTGTTGCGGAATGCGGCGCTAAATTCGCTGAAATATCGTCAGGAGCTGGAGGTGGCTCGGAATCAGCAGATTGATATCCTGAATTTCGAGCAGAACATGAACACCTTCAAGGAGGGCTTTGCGCGCAACTATCGGCTCGCAAGCGAAAGGTTCAAGACAGCGATCGACGAGATCGACAAGACGATCGCGCACCTGCAGAAGACAAAGGACGCGCTTCTCTCGTCAGAGAACAACCTGCGTCTCGCGAACAACAAGGCGGAGGATCTGAGCATCAAGCGGCTGACAAAGAATGCGCCCGCTGTGAAAGCGATGTTTGACGGACTGCACACGGAGGATTGACCTGTGCTTTTCCTTGACACGAAAAGCGCAAAAGAGTATGATTTATATAGTAATTTAGCATGGATAAAAACACTGCATCTCAGGTATGCGGGAATGTGTTCTGAACATGTGAAGCATACATAGATCTCAGCAGGAAGATGCGACGAAACAAAGCGGAGAAACAAAGCAGAATATGCAAAGATATAGAAGAATATAGAAGAAAGGATCTGCAAAAATGGCGGAAAATCATGAAGAACAGATCAGAATCGTACAGGAGACGGTAGCGGGCAAGGAGATCACGTTCGCGCATGTGATGGGCGGCCCTGCCCCGATCGTATACCAGAAGCTTGGCCTGAACCCGCAGGTCGATTACGGGACTTCGGCGATCGGGATCATGAACATGACGCCCCCGGAATCCGCGGTGATCGCCTCAGACATCGCGGTCAAGAGCGGGAATGTCTATCTCGGATTTGCAGACCGCTTTACCGGGACACTGATCATCACAGGTGAGATCTCCGATGTGATGTCCGCGCTGACGGAGGTCGTGGAATTCTTCCGCGACACGATGGGCTACGTCGTCTGCGATATCACCAAACGGTGAGAAACTCGAACACGGCAACGTCCGGGGCCGCAGAAGAGCGGTCAAACATCAGGAAGAGACAGGGAGTGCGGTCATGTCCAATATGACGAGAGAACAATTGCTGGA
>CANRJU010000337.1 GCA_947631075.1 uncultured Lachnospiraceae bacterium | reverse complement strand
GATAGCGCGCTTTTTCTCCCTGGGCTGATACGAGCGGAAGGCGTCCACCGAGTCCATAAAGCCGTCCACATGAAATCCTCCTGTCACGAGCAGGGGAATAGCCCCTCCCACCAATGTATAGCACAAAATTCCGATTCCCAGCCGTGCACAGACCGCGTGCCAGAGGCAGAGCAGTCCGCCAATCACCGCTCCCACCAGAGGAAAAAAACACAGCGCATACTCCGTATCCTCCTCCCGCCATTGAATCCGGGGCATGGGAATCTGTGAATACATAGAAAATGCCTGTATAAAAGATCGTATCAAACGCATATCTCATTGCCTCTCTTTTTTTCTCCAGACCGGTATCCCAACCACGACTTCCGCCACCTCATCCGCCATGGACGCCAGCTCCCGGTTGATCTCTCCCAGCGCCGACATGTACTCGCGGGTATCATCTTCCCAGTCACATTCCGCCTCAAACACGTTATTAGTCACAATGATTAGATTCTCCAGATTTTCCCCCAGACGCCGGATATCCCCCATCACCTTGTTCCGGACTTCCTCCGGGGATCGGATTCCGTCCTCGGAAAACATCTCGTTGGCCACCAGGTTGGACACGCACTCCAAAAGCGCCGTGCAGGATTTTTCTTCTGAAAGATTCATCTTTTTTAATGCCTTCGCGACAGAAACCGGCTGCTCGATCGTGATAAATCCCTTATCCGCCCGCTGCTCCCGGTGCCTTCTCACCCGCTCCGCCCCTTCTTCATCGTAAATCTGCATCGTGGCAATATAATACCGCTTTTTGCCGCCGGATAACCGCAGCGCGTAGTCCTCTGCGCAGGCGGACTTCCCGCTTCCGCTCCCCCCCGTCAGCAATATAAACATCGCTCTCACCTCAAATCAATCCGGTGGTGATATTATACCATCTCGACTTCGTCTCGATGGAGATACTCGTCAAATACCTCCTGACGCAAGCGTCGGCGGCATTTTCCTCATTATTATACCACCTTTATGTTCATTCTGGAAAGGGCTATTTTATCTTCCAGGAAGGTTCAGAAAAAAGGAAACTATTCTACTCTTTTTTGAAAAATTAAAAACCCTCCCGGAGCTCTCCAGGGAAGAACTGGCAGAGCTATCCGAGAGGATCAGAAAATACAAAAATTAACTCAGGAATTTCTCCATCAGGCGGTAGCCGACGTCAAGATAATTTCCGCTGGCCTCGGCCTCGCGCTCATTGTAGCGCCAGTCCTTCCCCTGATCGTTTCTGCTGTCATAGAGCATATAGGGAATCGGCTTGCCGGAGTGGGTCCTGGTGCAGATCGGCGTCGGGTGGTCCGGCAGTACCAGAATCCGGAAGTCCTCCCCGGACTTCTCCATCTGCTCCCACACGCGTCCTAACACTCTCTTGTCCACGTTCTCAATCGCCTTGATCTTTCTCTCCACGCTTCCCTGGTGGCCCATCTCGTCGGGCGCCTCGATGTGGATATAGGCAAAATCATAGCCATCCTGCAAAAGAGCCTTCACGGCGGCGTCCGCCTTGCCCTCGTAGTTCGTCTCCAGCGTGCCGTCCGCGCCCTCTACCTCAATATTGGTCATCTCCGCTCCCACGGCGATTCCCTTCAGAAGGTCCACCGCCGAGATCATGACTCCCTTTTTGCCGAACTTCCCCTCAAAGGAATCCAGAATCGGCTTCGTGCCCGCGCCCCAGAACCAGAGGGAATTTGCCTTATGAAGTCCCTTTTTGGCGCGCTCCACATTCAGCGGGTGATTGTTCAGAATCTCATAGCTGCGCTCCATCATCCGGCGCAGCGCCGCGTCCTGTGGCAGATGCTCTCCGATTACCTGTCCCAGCACGTCGTGAGGCGGCACAAGCTCTACCACCTCTCCCCCCTTCCAGATGGTGCAGTGCCTGTAACTGGTGCCCACCCAGAACTGGTACGTCTCATTCTCCAATTCCTCTTTCACCGCGTCCAGAAGGACAGCCGCGTCCTCTGTGGAAATCTCGCTGCTGCTGTGATCGATAATGGTGTGCTGCTCATAGGGAACATCCTCCTCCGAAACCGTCACGATATTGCAGCGGATCGCGATGTCCGTATCCTCCATAGGGACGCCGATGCTCAGCGCCTCAAGCGGCGAACGCCCCGTATAATATTTCTTCGGATCGTATCCTAACACCGCCAGATTGGCCGTGTCGCTCCCCGGCTTCATCCCGTCCGGAATCGTCTTTGCCATGCCGATCACAGACCGGGGCGCCAGCTTATCCATATTGGGAGTATCCGCGTACTCCAAGGGCGTCTTGTCCCCCAGCTCGGCAATCGGCTCATCTGCCATGCCGTCTCCCAGCACTAATACATACTTCATGATAATCTCCATTCCGAGCGATTTATATTCGCTATATGAATCATATTCGCTCTAGCGTCTTGTCGCGTGAACTATGTTCACATCATTCTGCCTGTCAAAATCCCACGCGAATCCGGGTGATAAAGGTATCAAACTCCGCAATCGCGTCATGAAATTTCTTCTCTGTCATCTTCTCTGTGATAAAGCCGAACTCGCCCGGCACGCCGCCGTCAATGACCTCAAAGTTCTCAAATGCGGCCTCTGCCTTCGCGCGCTCCGACTCTCCGATCCGGACAAAAAACCGGTTCTCCATCTCCTCAATCGGAGCGATCTGCTGTTTCTCGTCCTCCCAGATGGTCATTACATTGACATTCATATGCTTGACCGCGTCCACCACGTCGGATACGACCGCGCTGGCCGTGGCCTCCTTGCCGGCGCCCCTGCCATAGAACATCACATCGCCCAGCATATTGCCGGTCACGCAGATGGCGTTGAACACATCGTTCACGCTGTAGAGCGGATTGTCCTTTCCGATCATCTGCGGAGCTACCATAGCGTAGAGCCTGCCGCCCACCTTCCGGCTGGAACCGAGAATCTTGATCGCCGCTCCCGCCGCCTTCGCGTACTTGAAATCCTCCGCCGTAATCTTCGAGATGCCCTCGGTGTAAATATCCTGATAGTCCACCTGCTGCCCGTATGCCAATGAGGTGAGAATGGCGATTTTCCGGCAGGCGTCATACCCTTCCACATCCGCCGTCGGATCCTTCTCCGCGTATCCCAGCTCCTGGGCCTGCTTAAGGGCCTGCTCAAAAGACATGCCCTCCCGGTCCATTTTCGTCA
>CANRJU010000336.1 GCA_947631075.1 uncultured Lachnospiraceae bacterium | reverse complement strand
TATATCTCCCGGGCGATGCAGTCGAGCTACGATGTGTCGGTGGGTGATACGGTTACATTTGAGCTGTCCCGCAGGGACGGAATCCGTGAACTGACTGTGGCAGGATACTTTGAGGATTCCTTCATGGGAAGTTCTATGATTGACATGAAAAGTTTTCTCATCAGTGCAGATGATTGGAATGAAATGCGGTCTGTCATAGATACAGCGGATGAGGTCGATGTCCTTGGGCGGAGCGGCGCTATGCTCCACATCTTCCAAAGCGGTGACAGCGCCCTTTCGGCACAGGAATTTCAAAAGGAACTGAATGAATCTTCCGATATCGCCCTTTATACGGAATTTTCCTATCGGCAGGAATCCATACAGAGCTACATGGTTCTTTTGCAAAATATCCTTGCCGGGTTCCTGATCGCTTTTTCTGTAGTATTGCTTATGATCTGCCTGATTGTCATTGGACATAACCTGTCGGTCGTTGTAGAGCAGGAAAAACAGGAAATGGCGGTTTTGAAATCTATGGGAATGGAAGGACGGGAGATTCGCGGAACTTATCTTTTCCTTTATGGAGGAGTTGTCTTTTTCGGACTTGTCGGAGGAATGTTTCCGGCGTGGCTTGCGGCAAACTCGCTTGCGGGGGCGATGGTAACTTCTACGGGGATGCTGATCCGTCTGCATTTTCCCATCGCACTGATTCTGCCGCTCTTTATAATCCTGCTGGGTGTATTCGCAGTTTACATCACGCTTCGTACCGGAAAGATTTTGCGAATCGCCCCAGTGCAGACGTTGCGCGAAACTGGCAGTGAGCGAAAGGTGAAATCGCATCTCAGGGGACGTTTCCTCGCGTTTGACATTGCCGTGCGGGAAATCCGCTCCGGCAGACGGCGCTATGCCGCAGTCTGTTTGATTTCCGTATTTCTGGCTCTGTTTTTATCGGTAATTGGGAAAATGGGAACGTGGCTCGGACCGAACGGGGAAGGGCTGATGAACACTTTCAGTGTTGCGGATCATGATCTGGGAGTTCAGCCGTTTAATGATACGGTTCCGATGGACGAGATTGAGCGAATCATCAACTGGTATTCTCCTGTGCGGGAAACCTACGAGCTTGCAATGCAGAATGTCACAGTGAACGGACAGCAGTACACGGCAAATGTGTTAGATGCTACCAAGTGGTTTCATGTCCTCTCCGGGAATGTTTGTGACGAAAACAGCATTTTAATTACCGATACGGTGGCGAATGAGCTTTCTCTGTCGGTGGGCGATCCGGTGCAGATTGCATCGGACGGAAAAATGGAAACATATACTGTTTCAGGGACTTATCAATGCGCCAATGGAATGGGAACCAATATTGGCATGAGCCTTGCCGGATACGCGAAAATCGGCGATGTGAACGGATACATCTGGTGCCATCACTACATCCTTGAAAATGGCGATGTGAGGGACTATGCCATGAAGTACCTGCAGGAGCATTACCAGGGTATCGATGTCCATACCAACAGTTGGTCAGGGCTTGACGGCATTGTTTCCGCGATGCATATATTGATTGCTTTGATCTATCTGATTGCTGCCGTTTTTATTCTGATTGCCGTATGGCTTGCGGCAAATAAACTCATGCAGGCGGAAACCGAAAAAATGGCAATCTACAAAAGTATGGGACTTTCCCATCTGCGGCTACGGATTTCCTTTGCGCTACGGTTTTTCATTGTCGTTTTGCTGGGAACGGTCGCGGGCGTCATTGTATCGGAAGTATTTGCCGATTCCGTGATTGCAAAAATCGTACAGAGTTTCGGCATCGGAGAGTTTCATAGCGGTTTCAGTATATTAGGAACACTTATTCCCTTGGTTGTTCTGCCGCTTTTGTTCTTTGGATTTGCACTTGCATTTTCATCGAAGCTAAAACGGGTAAGCATTATAAACCTCATTTCAAATAATGAAGAATAAAGGAGAGATGAACATGAAAAAAACACTGGTTTTACTGTTGCTGCTTATGACCTTTTCAGCGGTTCTTTCCGGGTGCGGCTCAAAGACAGAAGATCCCGGACCGCCGCCTGAAGATGTGATTGCCCCTGAAAGCGCCTCAAGCAGGAACGATGAGGCAACGGCAGACGATTCAGGGAATGTATCTGACGGAAAAATGCTGGAGGGCGCCGTTCAGGTCAGTATCGGACAGGGCGACGGAAAGACTTACACGGTAGATATGTATAACAATGATGCTGTAAATACCATGCTTGGATTTTTGTCAGATAGCCCTATGCTGTTCCCAGCCTACGACTATGACGAAGATCAAGGCTTTGTGACACATTCCATAAGAGGAACCTACACACAGGATGATGATATTTCAGTAAATGACATCAAGGCCGGTGAAATTTACCTGCTGTCAGGCGGACAGCTTCGGTTGTATTTCAAGAATGTTGCTGGCGCAAATATCACGGCAACACCTGTCGGATATTTTACCGAATCCGATGATCTCACAGAGACGGTTATTGCGGATTATGAGGCAAACCGCGGCAACTCATGGGGTGTTGATGTTTATTTTAACATCACAAAAACCATTGAATAATGAAAGGATGAAATCGAAATGAAAATGAATGTACAAATTGGTGGCTATAATTTTACCGCCACTTTGGAGCAGAATCAGGCAGTAAACGAACTGATTGAAATGATGAAGGAAAGTCCCGTAACCATTGAAATGAGCGATTATTCCGGTTTTGAAAAGGTAGGATCGCTTGGAAAAGGGCTTACGACTGAAAACCATCAAACTACTACGACGGAAGGAGATATTGTACTTTACAGCGGGAATCAGATTGTTATATTTTACGGTTCCAATTCATGGAGCTATACCCGAATCGGAAGGATCGATGATCTTGCAGACTGGAAAAGGGCACTTGGCAGCGGAGATGTAACTGCAGTTTTTAGCATAGCAGAATAAAAAGGGGATGAATATTCTCTTTGATCCGGTGTTCAGCGATATTGCTTCCCCCGTTTCGTTTATAGGCTCTCGAAGGTTCAGTGATTTGGCAATGACGGCGGAGAATCTGCCCAATATTGACATCGTTATCATTTCCCACGATCATTACGATCACCTCGATTATCCAACCATTCAGAAAATTGACAGCAAGGTTGGGAAATATATCGTACCGTTGGGAATTGAAAATCATTTGGAACGGTGGGGCGTGTCAG
>CANRJU010000335.1 GCA_947631075.1 uncultured Lachnospiraceae bacterium | reverse complement strand
GCCATGTGGAGATAGAATTTGGAAAATACAAGCTGCCGCATTTTGACGTGCCGGAGGGCTACACGTCCGAGGCGTATCTGCGGGAGCTGTGCGAAAAGGGCCTCGCGGCGCGCTACGGCGAGAGGGCGGGAGAGCTCAAGGAGCGGCTGGACTACGAGCTTGAGACCATTTCCACGATGGGATTTGTGGACTATTTTCTCATTGTGTGGGATTTTATAAAATATGCCAAGGACCACGACATTCCGGTGGGGCCGGGGCGCGGCTCCGCCGCGGGAAGCCATGCCCGATATCGACGTGGATTTCTGCTACGAGAGGCGGCAGGAGGTCATTGACTATGTGACGGAAAAATACGGGGAGAGCCATGTGGTGCAGATTATCACGTTCGGAACCATGTCGGCGCGCATGGTGATCCGGGACGTGGGCCGTGTGCTGGATCTGCCGTATTCCTATGTGGATTCCGTGGCGAAGGGGATTCCCAACGAGCTGGGGATTACCATTCAGAAGGCGATGGACAAGAACCCGGAGCTGCGACGGATGGCGGAGACGGACGAGCAGGCGAAGCGCCTCATCGATATGTCCCTGCGCTTAGAGGGGCTGCCCAGACACACCTCCGTCCACGCGGCGGGCATTGTGATCAGCCCGAAGGCAGTGGATGAATTTGTGCCGCTCTCGCGGGCGGCGGACGGCACCATCACGACCCAGTACACGATGGTGACGCTGGAGGAGCTCGGACTCTTAAAAATGGATTTTCTGGGGCTGCGCACCCTGACAGTAATCAAGGACGCGGTGAACGGGAAATTTGACATACACGACATCGACTACAACGACAAAGAGGTGTACGACATGATCGGCGCCGGGCGCACGGAGGGCGTGTTCCAGCTCGAGAGCGCGGGCATGAAGAACTTCATGAAGGAGCTCAAGCCCCGGAACATGGAGGATATCATAGCGGGGATTTCCCTGTACCGGCCGGGGCCCATGGATTTTATCCCGCGGTATATTCAGAATAAAAACGATCAGGAGCACATCACCTATGACTGCCCGGAACTGGAGCCGATTTTAGCGCCCACCTACGGGTGCATCGTGTACCAGGAGCAGGTCATGCAGATTGTGCGGGACCTGGCGGGATACAGCTACGGGCGGAGCGATCTGGTGCGCCGCGCCATGTCCAAGAAAAAGGCCTCCGTCATGGAGAAGGAGAAAAATAATTTTATTTTCGGAAACGAGGAGGAAGGCGTGGAGGGCTGCGTTAAGAGGGGGATTCCCGAAGAAGTGGCCCGGAGGATTTTCGACGAGATGACGGATTTTGCGAAATATGCCTTCAACAAATCCCACGCCGCCGCCTACGCGGTGGTGTCCTATCAGACGGCTTATTTGAAATGTCACTATCCGGTGGAATTTATGGCGGCGCTCATGACGTCGTTCATGGATCATACGGGAAAAATCACGGAGTATATCATGAACTGCCGGCAGATGGGCATTGAGATCCTGCCGCCGGACATCAACGAGGGAGAAGGCCGCTTCATGCCCTGCGAGGGCAATATACGGTACGGGCTGGCGGCTATAAAGGGCGTCGGCAGGCCGATGATCCGGGAAATCGTGGCCGAGCGGGAGCGGGGCGGGAAATTCCGCTCGCTCAAGGATCTCTGCATGCGCCTGTCCAGCAAAGCCGTCAACAAGCGCACCGTGGAGAGCTTCATCAAATCCGGCGCCCTGGACAGCCTGCCGGGCACGAGGATGCAGAAGATGAACGTGTATATCAGCGTGATCGACGGCGTGGCCCAGGACCGAAAAAACACCATGAGCGGCCAGATGTCCCTGTTTGATTTTGCCTCCGAGGGGCAGCAGGAGCAGATGGACGTGACCATGCCGGACATGGGAGAATACGGGAAGGAGACAATCCTGGCGATGGAAAAAGAGGTGTTAGGCGTTTATATCAGCGGCCACCCGCTGGAGGAATACGTGGATCTCTTAAAGAGAAATATTACCCGTACCACGATGGATTTTGTGCCGGCGGAGGGCGAGAGCGAGCCGCGGGTGAGGGATCAGGAGTCGGCGGTGATCGGCGGCATGATTACGGGGCGGACCGTCAAGAGCGCCCGGACGGGCATGATGGCGTTTGTCACGCTGGAGGATCTCTACGGCTCGGTGGAGGTCATAGTATTTCCGAGAGAATACGAGAAATACCGGGCGGTTCTGGAGGAGGACCGGAAGATATTTATCCGCGGGCGCGCGACCGTCGAGGAGGACCGCCCGGCCAAGCTGATCTGTTCCGCCGTCATTCCCTTTGACGGGCTGGACAAGGACCTGTGGATCCAGCTTCGCAGCCGGGCGGAGTATCAGGAAATCGAGCCGTGGCTGTTCGAGACGCTGGCGGATTACGACGGCCGGGATGGCGTCAATATTTATCTGTCCGGGGAGAGGGCGAAAAAACGCCTTCCCAACAGCCGCTCCGTGGGAGTGTGCCCGGAACTTTTAGAAAAGCTGTACGCGAGACTGGGAAAAGACAATGTGAAAGTTGTGGAAAAGAGTATTGAAAAAATTGGGAGGACATAGTAAAATAATACTCGATATGTGACCTGCAGAAAGTGAGGAGAGAAAATGGCAAAAGATATTGAGACAATCGGAGTATTGACAAGCGGCGGAGACGCACCGGGAATGAATGCGGCAATCCGCGCCGTTGTCCGCGCGGGACTTTCCAGCGGGCTGAAGGTAAAAGGAATCCGCAGAGGCTACGCGGGCCTTTTGGAAGAAGATATTATGGATATGTACACGATGAGTGTTACAGATATTGTACAGAAGGGCGGCACGATCCTGTTCACGTCCCGCTGCGACGAGATGCGCACGCCGGAGGGCCAGAAGAAGGCGGCGGATATCTGCCGCAAGCACGGCATTGACGGCGTTGTCGTGATCGGCGGCGACGGGTCGTTCAGAGGAGCGCAGAAGCTCTCGGAAAATGGAATCAACACCATCGGTATTCCGGGAACCATCGATCTGGACATCGCCTGCACCGAGTACACCATCGGTTTTGATACAGCCTGCAACACGGCGATGGAGGCGATCGACAAGGTGCGCGATACATCCGCGTCCCATGAGAGATGCAGCATTATTGAGGTGATGGGCCGGACGGCCGGACATATCGCGCTGTGGTGCGGCATTTCCAACGGCTCCGAGTACGTCATGATCCCGGAGCGGTATGACAACGACGAACAGG
>CANRJU010000334.1 GCA_947631075.1 uncultured Lachnospiraceae bacterium | reverse complement strand
GGCGCTGATCAAGGACAAAAATTACCGCTACACGCCGTATGCCACGCAGAAGGACGCGCTTCAGAGCGTAAAGGATGAGCAGGCGGACGCCACGGTGATTGACATTATCATGGCGTCCTACTACACGAGCGAAGGACAGGATTTCTCGGATCTGGGATTTTCCATTCCCCTGAACGATGAGACGATCTGCGTCGGATTCCGCAAGGACTCGGATCTGACGGCGAAGGCCAATGAGTTCATCGCGAAGTGCTACGACGACGGCACCATGAAGGAGCTGGCGGAAAAATATGGCATCGAGAAGGTGCTGCTCGGCGAGGAGCAGGAATAAATCCGCCCATTGTGATCGGCCCGTAAATTTGGAAAATAAATCCTGAAAAAATAAGAAAATCCATGTTCCGGCGAGGGAAAATCTCCCGCTGGAAGGTGGATTTTTGAGTTTCGGAAATTTTACAAAAAAAAGGCAACTTGGTCCTTGACAGTTGTCTACATTTGTGGTACGATAAAAAATGCACAATTATGATAAGGTAGGCGCACTAGCCCTATCAAGAAGTATTATATCATAGTTCTGTAGAAAAGACAAGGAGTGAAATCATCAATGGAGAAAAACAGGATACGTCCCGTTCATGTTGGAAAAGGCGTAAGAATGAGTTACTCGAAACAGAAAGAGGTACTGGAGATGCCGAACCTCATCGAGGTTCAGACAGATTCGTACAAGTGGTTTCTGGAAGAGGGCTTGAATGAGGTTCTCCGCGACATTTCGCCAATCGCGGATTACAACGGCAATTTGAGCCTGGAATTTGTCAGCTTTGAATTGTGCAGAGATGATGTGAAGTATTCTATCGAGGAATGCAAGGAGAGAGACGCCACCTACGCGGCTCCCCTGAAGGTCAAGGTGAGACTCCATAATAATGAAACAGAGGAGATCAGCGAGCACGACATTTTCATGGGCGACCTCCCGCTTATGACAGAGACGGGTACCTTTGTCATCAACGGGGCCGAGCGCGTAATCGTCAGCCAGCTGGTCCGCTCTCCGGGTATTTATTACGGCATTGCCCATGATAAGATCGGGAAGGAATTGTACTCCGCTACTGTGATACCTAACCGCGGCGCGTGGTTAGAGTATGAGACAGACTCCAATGATATATTTTACGTCCGTGTAGATAGAAACAGAAAGGTTCCGATCACGGTGCTGATCCGGGCCCTGGGGGTGGGAACCAATCAGGAAATTCTGGACATGTTCGGCGAGGAGCCGAAGATTCTCGCGAGCTTTGCCAAGGATCCGTCTGAGAATTATCAGGACGGCCTGTTAGAGCTGTATAAAAAGCTCCGTCCGGGCGAGCCGCTGGCAGTGGACAGCGCGGAGAATCTGGTCAACAGCATGTTCTTTGACGTGAGGCGTTACGACCTGGCGAAAGTCGGACGCTATAAATTCAACAAGAAACTGGCCCTGCGCAACCGCGTTGCCGGCATGACGTTAGCGGAGGACGCGGTCAGCCCGGCTACCGGCGAGGTGCTGGCGGAGACGGGAACCGTTCTCACTGAGGAAATGGCTGCCGAGATTCAGAATGCCGCTGTGCCTTTCGTAATCGTGTACACAGAGGAGGGCCGGGAGGAGAAGGTCCTCTCCAATATGATGGTGGACCTGCACGCGTTTTTGCCGAACGCGGACAAGAAGGCGCTCGGTATTACGGAGGAAGTGTATTATCCGGAACTGAAGAAGATTCTGGAGGAGCACGAGACAGAGGAGGAGCGGTATGACGCTATCCGCAGGAGCGTGCCCCGCCTGATTCCCAAGCACATTACAAAGGAAGATATTTTTGCTTCCATTAACTATAACATGCACCTGGAGTATGGCATCGGAAACGACGACGACATCGACCATCTGGGGAACCGCCGTATCCGTGCCGTGGGCGAGCTGCTCCAGAACCAGTACCGCATCGGCTTGTCGCGCATGGAGCGCGTGGTGCGCGAGCGCATGACCACACAGGATATCGAGGGGATTTCCGCGCAGTCGCTGATCAACATCAAGCCGGTGACCGCGGCGGTGAAGGAGTTCTTCGGAAGCTCCCAGCTGTCCCAGTTCATGGATCAGAACAACCCGCTCAGCGAGCTGACTCACAAGAGGCGTCTGTCCGCGTTGGGACCGGGCGGTCTGTCCCGTGACCGCGCCGGATTTGAGGTGCGCGACGTGCACTATTCCCACTATGGAAGAATGTGTCCGATCGAGACGCCCGAGGGTCCCAACATCGGTCTGATTAACTCGCTGGCGTCCTACGCGAGGATCAATGAGTACGGCTTTGTGGAGGCTCCCTACCGAAAGGTGGACAAGAGCGACCCGGCCAATCCGCGCGTCACGGACGAAGTTGTTTACATGACGGCGGACGAGGAGGACCGGTATCATGTGGCGCAGGCCAATGAGCAGTTAGACGAGAACGGATATTTTATCCGAAAAAATATTTCCGGCCGTTTCCGCGAGGAGACGTCCGAGTTTGAGCGGAGCCGGATCGACTACATGGACGTGTCTCCTAAGATGGTATTTTCCGTGGCTACGGCGATGATTCCCTTCTTGGAGAACGACGACGCCAACCGCGCGCTGATGGGTTCCAACATGCAGCGTCAGGCGGTGCCGCTCCTTGTGACGGAGGCGCCGGTGGTCGGTACCGGAATGGAGATGAAGGCGGCCGTGGACTCCGGCAACTGCGTCGTGGCAAAGGAAGCCGGCGTGGTCGAGCGGGTGGAGACGGAGCGGATCACGATCCGCAAGAAAGATGGCAATCGGGACGAGTACAGGCTTTCTAAGTTCGTGCGAAGCAATCAGGGAACCTGTATGAACCAGCGGCCGATTGTGTCCAAGGGCGAGGAGATCGAGGCCGGACAGGTAATCGCGGACGGTCCGTCCACGGCGGGCGGCGAGATCGCTCTGGGCAAGAACCCCCTGATCGGATTTATGACCTGGGAGGGTTACAACTACGAGGACGCCGTCCTGCTCAGCGAGAGGCTTGTGCAGGAGGATGTATATACATCTGTTCATATCAATGAGTATGAGACAGAGGCGCGGGATACCAAGCTCGGACCGGAGGAGATTACGCGAGATGTGCCGGGTGTCGGCGACGACGCGCTGAAAGATCTGAACGAGCAGGGCATTATCCGCATCGGCGCCGAGGTGCGCGCCGGCGATATTCTGGTCGGCAAGGTGACACCGAAGGGAGAGACGGA
>CANRJU010000333.1 GCA_947631075.1 uncultured Lachnospiraceae bacterium | reverse complement strand
GGTTTGTTCTGCGGGTACTGGATTACGCGAGAAACAACTGCTATACCACAGGCAGCATCTATGTGTCCCGCAAGAGAAACGACAAGGTAAATCTCCCCGCCCTGTCCCAGAAGGAGCGTCACGCGTGCGCCCGGGATTACGTGAAGCAGTACCGGAACTGCATGGAGTTTATCGGCGACCGGGATCCCGTCCTGAAGGAGATGCTGGAGCGGTACTGCGTCGATTTCACGCTCACGAGATTTTCCCGCATCATCTACGGAAACAAGCTCACGAGGCAGTACAGCAGCGAGCTGATGAGGATGGAGAACTTTAAAGAGTACAAAAAGAAGTACAGCGGACCCAATCGGCTTAAAATCAGCTTTATACGAAAGAGCAAGTTCCGGCTGGCCAAGAAGGCGGCGAAGCTCAACAGCTTTGTCTCCAAGAAAAAGGGCTTTTTTGGCAGCAAGATCCAGTGGTACCGCTTTATTGAGAAACATATTTTCAAGAAAATGTCTCTCCGCACGGACTGGGTCCTGTTTGAGAGCTTCTTTGGAAAGAGCTATTCGGACAGCCCCAAATATCTCTATGAGTACCTGCAGAGAACGCGGGGCGACAAGTATAAATATATCTGGGTCGTGAACCGCGAGTCCGAGGAGTTAAAGCGATCCGGCAAGCACAAGGTGTGCAAGATGAACTCCCTGCGGTACATGTACTATCTATCCCGCTGCGGATACCGCATTTTCAATGTGCGTCAGCCGGTATGGAGCAAAAAGAGGCCGGGCGTTGTATTTTTGGAGACCTGGCACGGGACGCCGCTCAAGAAGCTGGCCATGGATCTGGAGGATTCCTATGCAGCCAATCCGCACATAAAGACGGTCTTCTATACCCAGGGAAAAGAGTGGAATCACCTGATTTCCGCCAATCCTTTTTCCACAGAGGTATTTGCCAGAGCCTTTGGCTACGATAAGGAAAAGATTCTGGAGTACGGGTATCCGAGAAACGATATCCTGTACGCGCCGGACAAGGATCAGATCGCCGCGGACGTCAAGAAGGAATTTGGCATTCCCGAGGGCAAGCGGGTCATTCTGTACGCGCCGACCTGGCGGGACGACCAGGCCTACAAGCCGGGCGCTTACCAGTTTACCCTGGCGCTGGATCTGGATCTCATGAGAAAAGAATTTGGGGACAACAGCGTCGTGCTTCTGCGGACCCATTACTATATCGCGGACATGCTGGATATGTCGGGATATGAGGGATTTGTGTTCAACGGCAGCCAGTACGAGGACGTATCCCGTCTGTACCTGGCCTCCGACATACTGATCACGGATTACTCCTCCGTATTTTTCGACTACGCCAACCTGCGCAGGCCCATCCTGTTCTTTGCCTATGACTACGACGCGTACGCCGACGAAATCCGCGGCCTCTACATCAACATGGAAAAAGAGCTGCCGGGACCGATTCTGCGCACCAACGACGAGCTGGTACAGGCCCTGCACGACATAAACGAGATCACAGAGCGCTACAGCGACCGGTATGAGGAGTTTTACAACCGGTTCTGCTGCGTGGACGACGGGCACGCGTCGGAGAGGACCATTGAGAAACTGTTTGGAGAGAACCAGTAAAAGAGGTAGAAGGTTTGGGCAGATGGCTTCATAAAGCGGCAAAGCAGGGAGCGGTGATTCTCTACCGCCTCATGTGCGTCCTGCTGCCGGTAAAAAAAGACCGCGTCGTATTTGACAGCGGCCTGGGGAAAAGTTATGCGGGGAATCCCCGCCATATCTACGAATATATGGCGTCTGCCGGTTATGATGAGAAATGGGACTGCGTCTGGTTCTATGAGAGCCGGAAATACCCGGTCCGGGGCCGGTGCCGGCAGGTCCAGTTCGGGCGCCTGCGCTATTTGTACTACATGGCGACGGCGAAAATCTGGGTGTTCGACAGCCGCCAGCCGGAGTTTCTGATCCGGCGCAAGGGCACCTGCTACATCCAGACCTGGCACGGGACGCCGCTCAAGAAGCTGGCTCTCGACATGGACGACGTATTTATGGTCGGGGAAAAGGACATCGACGACTACAAGGCGCATTTTGCCCGCAATGTCCGCACCTGGGATTATCTGATTTCCCAGAACCCGTTTTCCAGCGAGACATTCCGCCGGGCGTTCGGATTTCAGAAGGAGATGCTGGAGATCGGCTATCCCCGCAACGATATTTTATTTCGGGAAAATGACCCGGCGAGCATTTCCCGCAGGCGCGCGGAGCTGGGGCTTCCGCCGGACAAGAAGGTGATCCTGTACGCGCCGACCTGGCGGGACGACGAGTATTCAGGGAACGACGCCTATGCTTTCCGCCCCCGGATTTCCTTTGACGCCCTGAGGGACGCCCTGTCAGAAGAATACATTTTGATCGTCAAGTACCACTACCTCATTATGGACGCGGTGGACTGGACGCCCTATCAGGGATTTATCTACCACTACGACCAGAGCTACGATATCGCGGAGCTGTTTTTAGTGGCGGACATCCTGGTGACGGACTATTCTTCTGTGATGTTCGACTACAGCATTCTGGGGCGGCCGATGTTTTTCTTCGCATATGATCTTGCGAAGTACCAGAACGAGCTCCGGGGCTTTTACTTCGACTACCGGGAGGAGATGCCGGGGCCGGTTTCGGAGACGACGGAGGAATTGATCCGCGACATAAAAAATTACGATTCCGCGCTCTATGCGGAGCGTTATGAGAAATTTAAGGGGAAATACAACCCCTTTGATGATGGAAGGGCCTCAGAGAAGGTGACGGCGCTCATCGCCTCCCGGATCGGAGATGCCCGACATTGATATCAGCATATAAATAAGCCGTTTTGCGGCGGAAATGAGGAAATGATGGAAACAATAGCAAGTTTTACGGTCAATCACAAGAGACTGCTGCCGGGCGTGTATGTGAGCCGCAAGGACAGCACGGGAAACGATATTGTGACGACCTTTGACATCCGTATGACGAGACCCAACTACGAGCCGGTGATGAACACGGCGGAGATCCACACCATCGAGCATCTGGGCGCGACCTTTCTGCGGAACCATGAGCAGATGGGGAGCCGGATCATCTATTTTGGGCCGATGGGGTGCCGCACCGGATTTTACCTGATTCTGGCGGGAGATTACGAGTCGGAGCAGATCGTGCCGCTGTTGCGGGAGATGTTTGAATTTATACGGACGTACGAGGGCGAGGTGCCGGGGGCGTC
>CANRJU010000332.1 GCA_947631075.1 uncultured Lachnospiraceae bacterium | reverse complement strand
CACCAGAGACTACATTTTGCAGACGATCATCAACAATTACAGCGAGGAGGCCAGCGTGCTCATATCCACGCACCTGATTGCCGACGTGGAGAGCGTTCTGGACGACGTGATTTTCCTGCAGAACGGCCAGGTCCGCCTGACTTCCACCGTGGACGCCATCCGCGAGAAAGAGGGGCAGTCCGTAGATCAATTATTCCGGGAGGTGTTCCGATGCTGAAAAAATTATTAAAATACGAGTTCAAGGCCCTGGGCAGATATTTTCTTCCCCTGTACGCGTTTGTGATTGTCCTGACGCCTATTTTCAGTCTCATGATGCGGGTGGGCTTCCGGGACGAGGCCGGCATGGTCACCGCCCTCTCGGCTCTCCTGAGCACGTTAGGCTTTATCTCCATGCTGCTTGCGATTTTTATCGCCTCCTACGCGCTTATCCTGGTGCGCTTTTACCGCACGACCGCCACGTCCGAGGCCTACCTGACCTTTACGCTGCCGGCGACTCCCGGCCAGATTCTCTGGTCCAAGCTGCTGACAGCCGTGACCTATGAGCTGACATGCTTCATTGTTATATTCGCGGCGATTTTTAGCATGCTCTTTTTGTCAGGGGCGCTGACACTCTCCGACATAAACGATATGTTCGGGGAACTGTTCCGCATCCTGCGCGAACATACGAACATCGTCGCTCCGACTCTGATCCTGTGGCTGATATCCACTCTGGTAGGCGCTTTCACAAGCGTCCTGCAGTTCTATTGCTCCGTGATGTTAGGACAGCTCTTTAACAGCCACCGCGTCCTGATCAGCATTGGCTTCTATGTGGCCATCTACATCGCAGAGCAGTTTGTCAGCACGATTGTGTCCCTCTCGGAGTTCCTGACCAGCGAGCCGGACTATTATTCGTCAAGTGTAGGCTTTGAGATATCCTTTCTCAACGGACTGACCACCGGAATGAACAGCTCGCTTATAATTGCCCTGATCATTAACATTGTATTCGGCGCCGCCTTTTTCATCTCTACGATCATGATTATGAAAAAACGGCTGAATGTACGATGACGAAGTTTCTCAACTTCAAAAATATTGCAGAAAATCTCCTGCAATTTCAAAATCCCGGCTCGTAGCAACCCTGTGAGCCGGGATTTTTACTTATTATATCGCGCAGACGCGCCGCTGATTTTTTAATTTCTGCTGAACTCGCTGAGCTTCAGCCCCTCGTTTCTCTCCAATGCCGTCTGTATGCTCCACGGATGGGTGAACAGAAGCAGCGGGCGGTCTTTTAAGTCTTTTACCTTCTTCGTATCGGATGTGACCGACAGCGACGAAACGTCGATTCCCTCATTTTCAATCCAGCGCACATGCTCGTAGGGGAGCTGCTCCATCCGAATTTCTACATTATATTCGCTCTCCAGCCGGTATTCGAGCACCTCGAACTGCAGCACGCCCACTACCCCCACAATAATCTCCTCCATGCCGGTGTTGAACTCCTGGAAGATCTGGATGGCGCCCTCCTGGGCAATCTGGCTGATTCCCTTCATGAACTGCTTTCTTTTCATGGTGTCCACCTGGCGCACCCTGGCAAAATGCTCTGGCGCAAAGGTCGGAATCCCCTCGTAGCGCACCGGGTTCTTTCCTTTATACAATGTATCTCCAATGGAAAAAATGCCCGGATCGAACACGCCGATAATGTCCCCCGCGTAGGCCTCCTCCACATGCTTTCTCTCCTGCGCCATCATCTGCTGGGGCTGTGCCAGACGGATTTTCTTGCCGCCCTGCACATGCATGACCTCCATGCCCGCCTCAAATTTTCCGGAGCAGATCCGCATAAAGGCGATGCGGTCCCTGTGCGCCTTGTTCATATTTGCCTGAATTTTGAACACAAAAGCGGAAAAATCCTCCGAAAAGGGATCCACCTCGCCCCCGTCGGACTGTCTCGGCAGCGGCGACGTCGTCATGTCCAGAAAATGCCGCAAAAATGTCTCCACGCCGAAATTCGTCAGCGCCGAGCCGAAAAACACCGGAGACAGCTTCCCGTCCCGGACGCGCTCCAAGTCGAACTCGTCGCTCGCGCCGTCCAGCAGCTCAATTTCCTCGCTTAAAATATCGTGGTACTCCTTGGTGATGAGCTCATCGAGGCCCGCATCTCCCAGCTTTGCCTCCACCGTCTCCACCTTGTGGCCGTTATCCCCCGCGATAAACCGGGATATCGTCTGCGTTTCCCGGTCGTAGACGCCCTTGAAGCTCTTGCCGGATCCGATCGGCCAGTTGATAGGACATGTGCGGATTCCCAGCACATTTTCAATCTGGTCGATCAGCTCAAAGGGATCCATCGCCTCCCGGTCCATTTTGTTGATAAATGTAAAAATTGGAATCCCCCGCATCACGCAGACCTTGAACAGCTTGATCGTCTGGGCCTCCACGCCCTTCGAGCCATCAATCACCATGACCGCGGAATCCGCCGCCATCAGCGTCCGGTAGGTGTCCTCCGAGAAATCCTGATGCCCCGGCGTGTCCAGAATATTGATGCAGAATCCGTCGTAATTGAACTGCAGCACCGAGGACGTGACGGAAATTCCCCTCTCCTTCTCAATCTCCATCCAGTCCGAGACCGCGTGCTTGGCCGCCTTCCGTCCCTTGACCGAGCCCGCCAGATTGATCGCTCCCCCGTAGAGCAGAAACTTCTCCGTCAGCGTCGTCTTTCCCGCGTCGGGATGGGAAATAATCGCAAATGTGCGCCGCTTTTCAATTTCTTTTTTTAATGCTTCACTCATGAGTCATCCTCCGTCTTTCCCCTCATTTTGCCGCGGCCGCGGCTCTCAAAAATGGGCAGGATTTCCTGCCAGATTATCTCAAATAATTAAAACCAGATTATCTCAAACAATTTAAGAGGCTGTACACTCATCCCCGTGTACAGCCTCTCGCCAAGAACTGGGCTACAAGGATTCGAACCTTGAAATGCTGGAGTCAGAGTCCAGTGCCTTACCATTTGGCGATAGCCCAATCACAATCACGAACTTCATTATACATGAAATCCGTGATGATTGCAAGTACTTTTTTTCTGTGATTATAATTTAGTCATTGTGCACAAAAAACAGTCGGAATTTTTCTTCCGGATAGAGTCTTTTGCCCAATTATTCTTCGCTTTACTTTTAGGCATCTTTGGGCATACAGTTCCATCTATAATGCCGTTCCCCATCCTCCTTGTCGTAATGTTCCTCTAACACGCACTCAAACTCATC
>CANRJU010000331.1 GCA_947631075.1 uncultured Lachnospiraceae bacterium | reverse complement strand
CTAAAAGCATAGATTCTGAAAGTTTCCCCTTTTTCTTCTGGCTTTTACTATATGTAACATCGGGGTTTAATTGTAACCGCCCAAACCCTAAATTCTGTTTGTTATTTCCCGTTCTTTTGTCCCGCATGATTTTCAGTGCTAATAATTTCTTGTTCCTGCTTGACATCTGCAGTATATTCAATTCGGCAAGCATGTTGACCTGCATAAAATCCCTCCCCTCGTCAGCTCAGATCTATAATGGTGGAATTCTCAATCCACCCAGTCTTTACTGGATATACATATCGCAGCACTAGCGATGGATTAAATTTCTCATCGCTAAGATTGTACCCCAATGTCACCCTCCATCTGGCTTTTAATGGCAGTCCAAGAGAAAGAATATTGTTTTTGCTCCATGAGTACATATTCATACTCACTAATTTCTGAACACTTAGATTTTCCACAACCGCCGAATCAATATCTGACGAGCCAATGCCTCCCATAGATATCGTGTAAACCAATGCGTCATCCGGGAATTCATTATTATCTCGCAAATCTGCAGTTTTTAATACAACATCATTTCCATTTAACATTGAAACGGTACCATACTGGATTTCACATTTCGCAACTCCATAAGATGGCCCACCGACCGCTAAGATATAGTCGCTCGACAAATTCATCACGCCTATTACCTTTACATAATAATATCCGCTTTTTTCAGCAACAAACGAATATGCCTGGGGGCCTGATGCTTTTTTTACATATACCTGATCCAGTAGCATATTATCTGATGAATCATACACTTGAAATCTGAACCTGTCATCATTACAAGTTACATATTGTTCCCCCGAAAATAGATATACTTTAAACCAGTCTTCGTCTGTTGTACTTGTTGATCCATTCACCACATATTCACGCGAAATATCACCTTTCAAAAACAATTCCGGCGTTTGACGATATGCTTCAATGCTTTGAGCAGTTTCCTTAGTATTATTCTCCTCCACCTCTCTCACATTTTGTGCCCGCGCTGTTGTTTTACATGCACCAATCAAAGTGCACATGACAAAAATTGAAACTACGCCTTTTAAAATTACATGTAACATTTTTTCTCTTCTTTTTCTTTCACATTTTTTCATCTTTAATACCTCCGAAATTCATATGTTTTTGAATATATAATTTATCTTTCTCAGCAAAACACTTTAACAACAAACATACTCCGCTTTCACTATGATAACTTACTTTATTTTACTGTAACATATTTCGTAGACGTAACTACACCCGAAGTCGGTGTCAATCCAGCGGGTGCTTTAATTATTCCATAATATACAACATGATACTTTGCTTTTGAAATCAAATTATTTGCTACATTTGCAACACTCACTTTCGTCTTATTATAACGAGTATTAGCCATCTCGCTTCTAACATAACCATCACTATCATATACAATTGCAGAAAGATATAGAGACGGGCATGCTTCTGTTGCCTCCAATGTTCCTGAATACGAGAGCGTTCCTTTTGATGGTGATGATTGATCTGTACTTAATCCTGCCGCAAAAGTAGGTGTCCACGCTCTTGCAGATGAACTTGAAGCAGAAAAGATTCCCTCTGTACTATTTTCTAATTCTTTAAAATTTAGTGAATCAAAATAATTTTGTTCCTCCGTGGAATAAGAAGAAAAATTTTCAAAATCAACATATCTCATCACATCCCCAAGAGTTGTCTGGTCTGTTATTCTGAATGTTTCTGATACTTGTTCAGACGACAAAGCATTACATTTCAGCGGATTAATCATTACCAATCCCAATAATAAAATTACTGCTATAATTTTTTTCATGTTAATACACTCCCTATCTTTTTTTTATTTTAAAACCATCATCTACGCCATCTTCCTCCGCAGCACCAAGGCAGTCGAAAGGCTTCCTACAAAAATAACGCAAAGGACAATTAACAGCATTTCCGGCGCGCCCATCCCCTGCGGTCCCGCCATGAAAAACGCGTCTGCATCCGCATGTGCATTTACAAATTGCAGAATACTGTTCTGTCGTACATACATAAAGAGAATCACGGACAGAACCAGCAAAAGCGAAATATAATTTACAGCCCGGCATATCTTCCACGAAGTCAGCATCCGGCGGTCTAATAAAAGCCCCTCCTCCGCCAGACAAGCATTGATTTCCTCGCACACTTCTTCCGGAGCGCCTATTTCCCGTATTATTTCCTCCATAGATTTCCCGTCCTCGCGCTTTTCCGCGACTCTTTCCCGAATCGACGCAAGCATCTCCTTCTGCTTCCTTTTTCCGCATAAAATTCCCGCTTTTATCCTTCTAAAATACTGCCGCTCACTCATTTTATCCCTCCTTTAACAATTTCTCCATATCGCTGACAAGCAAATGCCAGATTGACAATAATTTCCCTAACTGCTCTTCTCCCGATGGCGTTATGGCGTACACCTTTCTGAGCCTCGCTCCCCCCTCGTCAATTTTGCTCTCGCATGTCACAAAGCCGTTGTCCTGTAGCCGGTACAGCCGGGGATACAGCGTTCCCTCCTTTAATGTGCCGAATACCCGCGACAATCTCTTGATCTCTTTCAGAAATTCATACCCATAATAGTCCCGGCTTTTCAGCATATTCAAAAGAATGATGTCGAGCAGTCCTCTTTTTAATTGCTTTTCCGCGTCAAGTTCCATGCCTTCCTCCTTCTATATATTTTGTATTACTAAATATATAGCACAGATTAATCGTGTTGTCAAGGAGAAATTATTTTATTTTCAGGCGTTTCTGCAGTCCCTTTATTTATCAGGGGTTGCACACAGCGAAATCAATTCAAGAAAGCTTCTTATAAGCCGCGTTTTTTCAAATCTCCGACCAGCTCCACATAAAACTCCCGGACGTCAAATTCCGGCAGGTTTTCCCGATTCAGGTCGATCATGTCCCCGTGGGAGACGCCCCGCTTTCCCCTCACCGACACAAAGCGGTAATTCTCGCCGAAGTAAAAGGACTCCACCCCTACCAGTCCGTCGTTCGGTCCGTCAAAGCGCCGGACCAGATGATAGGAAAAATTCAGGGGGAACTGCCCGCCGGAAGGGACGTTCAGCCGGGAGCCCACGCTCTGGCAGTACACGCCCTCCGGCGGCTCCGTCTTCTTTAGCTCCCGGTCAAGCTCACTGCAAAAGCTGCCGGTCAGATTGCGCACCGCCGCCATAAAATCCGGATTCTTGTCCCCTATTTTCGCGAGCGCCTTATTGTACGCCTTCGCCACGGCACGCTGCTGCCTCT
>CANRJU010000330.1 GCA_947631075.1 uncultured Lachnospiraceae bacterium | reverse complement strand
TTTTTTGCTGCTGTATGAACGAGCGGGGGAAAAACTGCTATTTTGAGGTCATAAACCGGTACAGCGAAATTAATTCTCAGAGAAAAAGTGTTGACAATATACGGTAAATCATATATAATTTTAGAGTATGGCGTGAAAAATACCGATCCAATGCCCCGGTAAGGTATTTGAACATGATATATGAATCAAGCAAATAGAGTCAGATATACTGACAACCAGAATAAGGAGGATCCCAAGGATGAAAAGTTTTATGGCAAGTCCATCCACAGTGAAAAGAAAATGGTATGTAGTAGACGCTGAGGGAAAGACATTAGGACGTCTCGCATCCGAGGTTGCAAACGTATTACGAGGCAAGAAAAAGCCTATCTATACACCTCACATTGACACAGGCGACTATGTGATCGTTGTCAATGCTGAGAAGATCAAAGTTACAGGTAAGAAACTGGATCAGAAGAAGTATTATCATCACTCCGAGTATGTCGGCGGCATGAAGGAAGCGACATTGAAAGAGATGCTCCAGAAGAAGCCGGAATTTGTTATTACTCACGCAGTAAAGGGCATGCTGCCCAAAGGACCTCTGGGACGCCAGATGATTGAGAAGCTGCATGTGTACGTCGGACCAGAGCATAAGCATGCTGCACAGAAACCAGAAGCATTGGAAATTTAAGAGGTTTTAGAAAGGAGAAATAACAGTGGCTAGTTCAACATTTTATGGAACAGGTAGAAGAAAATCCAGCGTAGCCCGCGTGTATATCACGCCCGGCACTGGCAAGATTACGATCAATAAAAAAGATATAGACGATTATTTCGGTCTTGAGACATTGAAGATTATCGTTCGTCAGCCGTTGGAGGCAACGAACACCGCCGATAAGTATGATGTAAAGGTAACGGTAAAGGGCGGCGGATTCACCGGCCAGGCCGGCGCGGTTCGTCACGGCATTGCCCGCGCGCTGAACGAGGCAGACGCGGACTTCCGCCCGATTTTGAAGAAGGCAGGATTCCTGACCCGTGATTCCCGCATGAAAGAGCGGAAGAAGTACGGTCTCAAGAAAGCGCGCCGCGCGCCGCAGTTCTCGAAGCGATAATTTTGGCGTATTTTTTGCGAAATATTATAAGAAATCAGAGCCTCTGAAACTCAGTGTTTTGGGGGCTTTCTTTTGTATGACGGGCATGCCCGTGCTCTGTGGTGAAAGTCCACTTAGGTGTAGCTGCCAACGAACTTTATAGCGACTTTTACATCGTGAGGTACGCGGATGACTGCATAATAGCGGTCAAGGGAATGGAAAGCTGTTATGATTATCACACGGAACGTCATGCTTTGAAGTTATGTTGAACCGCCGTATGCCGAACGGCACGTACTGGTGGTGCGAGAGGGGAGATTCAATCTCCTCCTACTCGATCAGCTTATTTATCAATATTTTGCTCATTGTTTAGCTCTTCTAGCATTATATGCTCTATTCTAATTGCGTTCGGTTGTGTTGGCGTAAATTTTACGCCATTTCGTAAAAGCCTAATAACACGTTTTGCAGAATGTTCAATATCAGAAATAATTTTTTTATTCTAGTACTGCATGGCACAAGCCATAATAGATTTGTGTATTTATCTTTGAGTGCAAAATAATGAGGACGCTTGGTCGTTTCATAATTCATTTTTAAAAAGGGATCTTTAATTTTGTCAAAAAAAGAATCTGATACAAAATAAAAATTACCTGTTAATATCTCCATGTCTTCCTCCATATAAAAATCAAGCCCTCCACTTTAGGGAGAGCTTAATATACTTAATCACGGCCTATTTATTATTCGCATGGCCGCAAGCGAATAAACGTTTTCACGGCCTATTTATTAGATTCGCATAACCGTAAGCGAATAAACTTAAAGAGGATTAACCTCTTGTTTATTATGATACACAATTTATTGCAATATGTCAACACTTTAATTTTCCCAATTTTTTTGAGCAATTTTTTTGATTTTTATAGTCATTATCGCAATCAAGCATGGTATATATTCTCATTTCAGCACACATTTCCACCTATAATGCCGTTCGCCGTCGTCCTTGTCGCAGCTCTCCTCCGGCACGAACTCAACGCCCTCCAGCTCCTTACACGAATGGGCCTGCACGATTCGAAAGCCGTTTTCGTGGTACAGGCTGGGGCTGACGGTTTCCTCTTCCTCGTCCTCCTTTCAATGTCAATAAAAAAAATTCTGGAAAATATATCATAAATCCATTATACTTAATGACAGAGGTGAGACATCGGATGCGGGAAAAATGGATACTGGAGACAAAGCGGGCGGATTTTAACGGCCTTGCGGAGAAATTAGGCATATCGCCCCTGGCGGTGCGTTGCATGGTGAACCGGGGAGTGACGAAGCCGGAGAAAATGCGGCTGTATCTGAACGGGACGAGAGAGGATCTGCCGGACCCATACCGGATGAAGGGAATGGAGAGGGCGGTGGAGTTAATCGACCGGGCGAAGGAGCGGGGAGAGCGGATTGCCATCGCGTCGGATTTTGACTGTGACGGCATTTTTTCCGCCTACATACTCTGGAAGGGCTTTGGGCGGCTGGGGATGGACAGCCGGATTTACACGCCCGACCGGGTGAAGGAGGGCTACGGGCTCAACGAGCGCATTGTGAGGGAGGCGTGCGCGGACGGGAGGAGTCTGTTAGTGACCTGCGACAACGGAATCGCGGCGAAGGACGAGGTGAAGCTTGCCAGGCAGATGGGGATGACGGTTCTTGTCACGGACCACCACGAGGTTCAGGGGGAGCTACCGGAGGCGGACGGGATTCTCGATCCGAAGCAGGAGGGCGAGACCTACCCCTACAAGAACCTGTGCGGCTGCGGCGTGGCGTTCAAGCTCCTGTGCGCCCTCTACGACCGGTGGGGGATTCCGGAGGAAGAAAAATGGGACCTTCTGGAGTATGTGGCGATTGCGACGGTGGCGGATGTGATGGAGCTTATGGGCGAGAACCGGATTTTGGTGAAGGAGGGGCTGGCGGCTCTGAAACATACGAAGAATACGGGCCGCTCCTGACGGTGATGGGCCTGGGGGGCCAGAGCGCGCCGGGGACCGACATACGCGCCGGTCAGATCGGCTTTGTAATCGGCCCCTGCTTCAATGCGCCGGGCCGCATTTCCACCGTGGCGGAGTCCTTCGGCCTGCTCATGGAGGAGGACTGGGAGCGGGCTCTTGAGCGGGCGGAGGAGTTAAAGAGCATCAACGAGGAGCGAAAGGCGATGACGGAGGAGGGCGCGA
>CANRJU010000329.1 GCA_947631075.1 uncultured Lachnospiraceae bacterium | reverse complement strand
TTCGGCTATATCCTTCCCACTACCGGGCGGATTCGGGACTTTCACCCGTTAGAAACGTGCGCCGCCGGGCGCACAATATCAAGAGGGCGGCTGAAAATCAGCCGCCCATTTTTCAACTCTCTATTTTGTCTCAAAATTTTTTATCACAAAATTGATTATACCGCTCATCCATCAGTTGATCCACATAATCTTTATCTAACAGCGGGAACTGGCCGGACAGCAGCTCGCAGAGGGCGGAGTGAACCTGGAAGTAGTTATCCTCCTCGGAGGCCGCCGGGTCGTACCGCTCGTCGATCCACTCGTCGGTGATGGTCTCCTGGATCCATGTACTGACTTCATCGGCGATTTCGCTCTCTCCCCTGACGATATCCTTCATCTTGCCCGCCCGGATCAGGGAGGTGATTCCCACTAACAGGAAAACGACAAAGACGACGATCATAATAATCGAGGAAAAGGTATTAAAAAGGTGAATGACGCCGGTTATGTTCAGCGTGAGCGCGATCAGCCCCAGGATTCCGAAAACAATAAAGGAAATCCCGCTGAATTTCAAGTCGTTGAACTTATCCTTTTGCTTTACATAGACGGAGCTGCTCTCCGTGCGCAGGTCGGAGAGCATATAAGACGCTTCCTCGTTCTCGATTTCCGACAGCTTTTCCTCAATGTCCGGCAGAATCTCCGCCAGAATCTCATCGTTTAAGTTCTCCTCCACGCCGAGGGGAGCAAGCAGCATCTCAGCGTCTACTTTCTGGAAATGAGCCACTACAAGGTTGAGCCGCGTTTCCTCCTGCTGAACTTCGTCTTGAATTGCCTCCTCCTGCTGAACTTCGTCTTTTTCAGCGGGAATCAGCGCGGCAGTGGAAACGCCGCCGTAGAGCAGATAGGTGAGAGCGGTTTCAGCCGCCTCTTTTAGAGAAAATGTTCCGATAATGACGGGAGCGTCTCCGGCCGCCTCTCTGGGCAGCTCGTCCACCAGCGCGGTCCCGCAGTCGGCGCATACGGTAATCCCGTCCATGTATTCATTTTTGCATTTTGGACACCATGGCATGGTCAGTCCCTCCTTATTGTTGTTCTGTATCTTTTCAATATACCACAACCGTTTCTCTGAATCAAGTCGTTTCCGCAAGGTTTACACCGTAAGATTTACGGGATGGATTGACATAGCGTTTACATAAATGTATAATAATCATTAAAATATGATAAAAAAAATAAAATTATTAAATTTGCAAATGATTGTTGTCACATCCAAAAGAGAGGAGAGATGCGTATGAACCAAACATATTTACTGCGTACCCTGGCGCTTGCCGCCCTGCTCACAGCGGCGGCAGCGGGGTTTCTGCCGGCTGCGCGCGGAGAAGGTAATCCTGCCCGCAAGCCTGAAAAGAATACCCGATCTTGCTTTTGGGAGTTCCAAGGTGAAGTCCGTCCGGGTAAAGAACAAGAAAGCAGTTTTGGGGATGTGCGCGTTTGTTGATTCGACGTTGCGGGAAATCAGGCTCCCGAAGGGATACAGCGGGCGGGTGAAAAGCGACTGTTTTAGAGGAACGAAAATCGAGCGTTTTGTGTGGCCGCGCGGCGCTGCATATGGAAAGAGGGAGAGGGTGGAACACAGCGCTTTTGAAAACTGCAGATCGCTGAAAAAAGTGGTATTTCCCAAGGGACAGGATCTGATCTATATTCCTGAACAGGCATTTGAAAGGTGCGAACTGCTGAAAGAACTGGATTTTCCGGCTGATACAGGAAAGGTAATCTATGATGGAGTGAATTATGCGGACAACTATCAGAAGACGGTTCGGACGCTGATCATCCGGGGCGCCAATACGGAGCTGAAGGGCCGCATGTTTTACGGATGGGACAGCATCGCCGAGGAAGGGGAAGAAAAATATAAGACCGAAGATGGGTATCCCCTGATAACAGTGGGGAAGATCGTTGCTCCTGCGGGCTCCCGCGCGATTGAATTCGCAAAGAGCGCGATCAAGCCGGGGAAGTATCCGCCTTATTTCATGAAAGAGGCAGACCGGGGGGATTCCTCTTATGATTATGGAACGCTGGATGCCAGCCATATATATAGCGTCCTGTATGTGCCGATGGAGTATGAGATACTGTGAAACCCTGATTTTACACTCTAAAAAAGATAGAGGCAGATCATTCCTGCCTCTATTTTTCTGAAAAAATGATCGTACACGAAACATCAGCGGTGAGAAATAGGCCGCCAGAAGATCGTTCTAAAGCGCGCCGGAAAATGAACTGCCCGAAAAGGTAGTTGTTAAGTTCGGAAATCCATGGTATACTAATCATGATATACCAATCCGAATTGTTTATAAAAGTGCGCGGTTGCCTGGCGCGACCGACTTGTTATAATAAAAGAATGAACATAAAAGAGAGGACAACTATGAGAAAACTGGCGCTGCGGGACGACATTCTGATGCGGGTGGAGAAACCGGCCCGATACATCGGAGGCGAACTGAATATGGCAAAGAAGAACCCGGCCTCCGTGGACGTCCGCTTCTGCATGTGTTTTCCCGACGTCTACGAGATCGGCATGTCCCACCTGGGCATCCAGATTCTCTACGATATGTTCAACTCCTGGGAGGACACCTACTGCGAGCGGGTCTACTCGCCCTGGCCGGATCTGGACCGGATCATGCGGAAGGAGAAGATTCCTCTCTTTGCCCTGGAGACCCAGGATCCCGTGCGGGATTTTGATTTTCTGGGGATTACCATTCAGTATGAGATGTGTTATACAAATATATTACAGATTTTAGATCTGTCGGGGATTCCCCTGCGGGGGGAGGACCGCTCCTGGGGCGATCCCATCGTGATCGGGGGAGGCCCCTGTACTTACAACCCGGAGCCGCTTGCGCCCTTTTTCGACATTTTTTACATCGGAGAGGGGGAGACGTCGTACCGGGAGCTTTTGAATCTGTACAAGCGCTCCCGGACCGAGGGGGAGAGCCGGCGGGATTTTCTGAGAAAGGCGGCCCGGATTCCGGGGCTGTATGTGCCGTCCCTCTACGACGTGACCTACCGCGAGGACGGGACCATCGCCGCGATGGAGCCGAACTGCGGGGAGGCGCCGGAGCGTGTGAAAAAGCAGGTCGTGACGGACATGGAGGACACCTATTACCCGTCTAAGCCTCTGGTGCCCTACATCCGCGCCACGCAGGACCGGGTGGTGCTGGAGATTCAGAGGGGCTGCGTCCGGGGCTGCCGCTTCTGCCAGGCGGGCATGATCTACCGCCCGATTCGTCCGAGAAACGTT
>CANRJU010000328.1 GCA_947631075.1 uncultured Lachnospiraceae bacterium | reverse complement strand
GGTGCTGGTACAGGCAGTGAATCACAGTGTGCAGATAATCACAGGCGACGCTCGCCGGATCCTGCAAATATCTCTTTAAAAGATATTCGCTCTCAAAATAAAGGCTTTCCCCATCCCCGCCAAAAAATATCTGCGAATTTTCTTCTGGAATCAGGGTAAAAATCGCCTGCTCCAAAAAACGCATTTCAAAATAAAGTCTGTGACTGCTCTGTCTCAGAATCTCCAGGCACACTGCGCTCTTCTTCTCTTCGTCCAAGAAAATACCACCTTTTCACTCTCTGCCCGCAGCTGCGTCATATCCGAAAACTGCTGCTGGCTTTTTTCCCGCCCTTCTTTTTCCTCAGAATATCCGCAATATAAGCGGAACACACCGTCTCGCCCCGCTCATTGCTGTATTTCAACAGCTTTTGCAACGAGTTTTCGCTGATAACATCCCGCTTCAAAAGCGAGAGGAACTCCTTCTCCCGACCCTGTTCCAGCAACCGGCATCCCAATTTAAAGGAAACTCTGCGTACATAATCCTCGTATATATTTTCTTCCCCATCTCTCTTCCTCAGCAGGCCATACTGAGCAAACTCCAGCTTCTCATCGGAATCCGAAAGCTTCTCCAGACACTGATCATATTCCTCATAATCAATATGGTCGCCATTCCATGCGTATTCCAGATGATACGCCGCGCTCATCTTCAAGCTCTCCGGGATGTAAAAGCTATCGCGCTTTTCGCTTTTCCTGTGAAGGACCTCAACCCAGCATCTGCTCCATTTCAAATTTGGAGCGCTTTCCTTTTCACCCGGCCAGTGCGTATTGACCGCGGACACAAGTCCTCTTGCCGTCCCCTCATACGCTGTCACTTTCTTTGCATAGAATAGAGAACCTCTGCCAACCCTTTTTACACTCGACGGCAGCCGGATCTCCTCCAGCTTTTCCGCCATAAGCGCATATTCTCCAATCTGCTCCAGCTTTTCGCCCAGCTCAATGGACTGCAGTCCGCTGTTCTGAAAAGCAAAGCTTCCCAGATATGTCATTTTATCTGGCAGTACAATGCTTTTCAACTGAGAACAGCCCTCAAACATACCGTGTCTCCGATAAATACTCGCATCCGGGATTTCCCGGATACCGGGCGAAAAATCCACATGCTCCAGCATCCTGCAGTTTGAGAAAGCGCCTGCTCCGAGCGCCCTGACGCTGTCCGGCATCGTAATCCTTTTCAAATAGGCCTGATTGGCAAAAGCAAACTCCGCTATCTTCTGCACGCCGTCAGGAACTGTGAATGTATCCCCGCGCTTGTGGCACGGGTACCATGCCAGAACCCGTCCGTCTCTGGAATAAATAACGCCGTCCACCGTCTTGTATTGCTTGTGCCCCTCTGCAATCTCCACGTCTTCCAGGCTTTCCCACATCCGCAGACATGCCAGATTAACAGGCGCCGTCCTGGATGTCAATTTCAGAAAATGGCAGCGTGTCAGATATTCCATGTGAAGTCTCCCGGGCAAAACCGGCGTCACCATCTCCCGCGGACTTCCATATCTTCGAAAGACATACGGATCGAACCGCCTGATATAATCCGGCACCTCTAAGCGATCGTCCCCCGGAATCTTATACAACATGTCGCCAATCATAATAGACTCCTGAGAACTAAGCCACCTTGACCTCTTAAACGCATCGGACGAAATAACGGGAGCCTTCCCCAAAAAGCGAATCTCCGTATACATGGTCCCCTCAAAAGCATCATCGTGGATACGCCTGACATACTCTGGAATCTCCAAACTCTCTCCCCGGCAGACCGGACAATAGACCAGCTCCATCTTATCCCGCCGGATAATCAGCCGTCCGTCCGTAAAAAAATATTTATTGGACAAATCAACATCCACCCTCTCCAGCTCCGGAAAAATATCATTGTGAATATCGATGAATTGAATTGAGGCCGGTATATGCAGTATCCTTGCTTTCTCAAAATGGGGGAGCTTCTCCCGGTCCCAGTATATCTTATTAGAGGCATAACCTGCGCACATTGTAACGGCGACTCCTTCATAACTCTCCGGAAGAAAGACATGCTCACAGGTAATCTCCTTGAAGGAGACACGATACTGTTCTTTCCCTTTATAACTGTAGGCGGTTACCTTTTCGAGGATAAACCGATTCCCTTTATATTCTATTTCTGTCATCTGCGCATCCATCTCCTGTATACTTATTGGTATATAATACTATACCATACGAAGGGGTTGATTTCAAGTCATTTATATAATAAAATATAAAAAAATATATTTATAGATATAATCCAGGAGGTTTTTCATGGCAGAAATTTTTGATTACAACGCAATAGGGAAAGAACTGAAACGGCTGAGAACAGAACACGCATATACACAGGAACAGATGGCTGAGGAACTTGGCTGCACACCCGCTTTTATCAGTAACGTCGAGAACAACCGGGCCAAGCTGAATCTCCGGGTTCTTGCCTATTACGCGAGACTTTTCCACGCATCCATTGACTCCATTCTAAATGCGGGGCAAAATAAAATAGAACCCCAAAATGCCTCTGAAATTCTGGATTCCGAGGCACTTGAGATTCTTCACCAATTTCCGCCCGCTGAACAGGAACAGATTGTTCATGTGTTAAGATATATTGTATCACTGCGGAAATGAAGGATACGGTCAAAAAATCATAAGTCTAGTTGCTTTTTCTTATCCATCATGTTATAATTCATAGTAATCTTGAGGCATCTGGTATATACTCGGGAACTGCATCAGCAGTATGAACATAGGGTGCACGAGGAGTCAAATTACGGAGAAAAGTAAAATTTGTGTGCTATTTTAGGACATAAAGTAAGTTTTGATTAACTTTTACAGACTCACTTTTCATCACACACTTATTATATGAACAAATGTAGAAAAGTCAATTACAAATTCATTGTTTCTTCTGTCTTTTCTTCTACTGCATCTGTTGTTTCTTCTTTCTTGGCATATCATTTCCTCCTTGTTTCCATCAAAAAAGAGCACCTCTTTCGAGATGCCTTCCTTAATATTGTCATTATTCTTGTCATACAAAAAGGACACCACGAAGATGCCCTATTTGATCGGTTTTATCAAGCCCTGAATCCGATGCTCCGCCTCTTTATAAACTGCCTCATCATCCCTCACGGAAATGATAATAATCTTCATGACACTGCCCTCACGGACTAAATCATATACCACCCGGTATCCAAGATTTTTAAGTTTTATCTTATAAAATCCACTCAATTTGGATGATGCGTGATTACCTAACGGTTTCCCAATC
>CANRJU010000327.1 GCA_947631075.1 uncultured Lachnospiraceae bacterium | reverse complement strand
CAGCCGCGAGGTCGATTTTGTATGCAGCGCTGTGGACATGACGAAGGAGGAAATCAAAAAGATTGAGGAAGATTACGCGAGAGCGGAGATTCCGGTCGTATCCAACAACAGCGCGCATAGATGGACGCCGGACGTGCCGATGATCGTACCGGAGGTGAACCCGGAGCATCTGGCGGTGATTGAGAGCCAGAAAAAGCGTTTGGGGACGACGCGCGGATTTATCTGCGTCAAGCCGAACTGCTCGATTCAGAGCTATGCGCCGGCGCTGACGGCGTGGAGAAAGTTTGAGCCGACGCTCGTTGTTGCCACGACGTATCAGGCGATTTCCGGCGCGGGCAAGACATTTGCCGACTGGCCGGAGATGGAGCACAACATTATCCCCTATATCGGCGGAGAGGAAGAAAAGAGCGAGCAGGAGCCGCTGCGCATCTGGGGACGTGTGGAGAATGGCCAGATTGTGAAAGCGGACGGTCCGCTGATTACCAGCCAGTGCATCCGCGTGCCGGTTCTGGACGGACACACGGCGGCTGTGTTTGTGAATTTCAAGCAGAAGCCGACGAAGGAGGAGCTGATTCAGGCGTTAGTCGAATTTAAGGGAGAGCCGCAGGAGCTGGGACTTCCCAATGCGCCGAAGCAGTTTATCCAGTACAGGGAGGAGGACGACCGGCCGCAGGTGGCGCTGGACGTCAATTATGAAAATGGCTTTGGCGTGAGCGTGGGACGGTTGAGAGAGGACTCCTATTTTGACTGGAAGTTTGTGGGACTGTCTCACAATACAGTCCGGGGAGCGGCCGGCGGGGCGGTTCTCATGGCGGAGCTCTTAAAAGCGAAAGGCTATATTACGGTGAAATAATTATAAAGGACGAGGACAGAGGGGAGGCGGTCATATGGGAAAATTCCGTGTGATGGTAAAGGGAATCGTAGAGTTTCAGGGAAAGCTTCTGGCGGTGGAGCGCTGGTACAATGACTGTATCGTCGAGCCCTACCAGTGGGAATTTCTGGACGGCGACATGGAGCCGGACGAGACGCCCACCGAGGCGGTAGAGCGCGTGGTGGCGGATTTGACTGGCATAGGAGTAAGTGAGATTCGCCCGGTTTACACATGGGGATTTACGGCGGGAGAGGTTCCCGTTGTGGGGATTGCCTTTCTCTGTCAGGCGGGCACCGAGGCGGTTCTTCTGTCGGAGGAAATTAGCGACTTTAAGTGGATTACCCGCGAGGAAGTGCCAGAGGTTGTCACCAGGAACGCGATTATTCGCGATATGAGGGCTGCGGGCCTTATTCCGCAGGAGGATTGAATAGAGAAAGGGGCGATTCGTTGAGAGTGTGGATTAAAAACGGACACCTTTTGGATCCTGCGAATCATCGGGATGAAATATGTGATTTATACATTGAGGACGGAAAGGTTGCCTTTATAGGCAGCCTTTTGTCCGATACGCAGGAAAAAGAGGATTGTGCGGTCATTGACGCGAAAGGCAAGTATGTGATGCCGGGTTTTTTGGACCTTCATGTGCATCTGAGGGAGCCGGGCTTTGAGTACAAGGAGACGATCCGGACGGGGACGGCGGCTGCTGCCAAGGGCGGTTTTACGGCGGTGTGCCCTATGCCGAACACCTCGCCCGCCACGGACAGCCCGGAGATGATACGGAAAATTCGGGAGATTGCGGAGCGCGACAGCCGGATTCATGTCTATCCCGTGGGAGCAGTCACCAGGGGGCAGCAGGGAAAAGAGATGACGGATATCGCAGGCATGGCGGCGGCGGGAGCGAAGGCTATCAGCGAGGACGGAAAGTCCGTGATGGACGCCGGGCTGTACCGCGATGCGATGAGGGAGGCCGCCAAGGCGGGAATCCCCGTGCTCGCCCACTGCGAGGACAAGAATATGGTGGGCTCCGGCGCCATGAACGCAGGGAAAAAGGCGGAGGAGTTAGGGATGCCTGGCATCACCAACGGTGTGGAGGACGTGATTGTCGCGAGGGATATTCTGCTGGCCAAGGAGACGGGTGCCAGGCTTCATCTGTGCCACTGCTCGACGGCGGACAGCGTGCGGATGGTCGAGCAGGCGAAAAAGGACGGGCTGCATGTATCCGGCGAGGTGTGTCCGCACCATTTTTCTCTGACGGAGGACGACATTCCGGGAGATGACGCCAATTATAAAATGAATCCGCCGCTGCGCACATCTACAGATGTAGAAAAGCTGAGAGAGGGCCTGTCAAAGGGCATTATGGAGGCCATTTCCACCGATCACGCGCCCCACGGCGAGGAGGAAAAAAAGGCGTCGATCGCAAAGGCGCCGTTTGGCATTGTGGGTTCGGAGACGGCGTACGCGCTGGCGGTGACAAATCTGGTGAAAAAGGGATATCTGACGCCGATGCAGCTAGTAGAGCGCATGAGCACGGCGCCGTGCCGGATTTTAGGCGTGCCGGGAGGCAGTCTGGCTGTGGGGATGCCGGCGGATATCACCATTGCGGATATGGATTCCGAGTATGAAATAGACAGAGATACATTTGTATCCAAGGGAAAGAATACGCCCTTTCACGGCATGAGAGTGACGGGCCGGGTATTTTATACGCTGGTCGAGGGCGAAATCGTATATCAGTATGAAGGAGGAGACGCAATATGATTAATAAACTGGTTGCCAACATAAAAAAGACCAACGCGCCGGTGGTAGTGGGGCTGGATCCCATGCTAAGCTATATACCGGGCGCCATTTTGGACCGGGCGGTGAAGGAGCAGGGGGAGACGCTCGAGGCGGCGGGAGCGGCTGTCTGGGAGTACAATAAGGGAATTATCGACGCCACCTGCGATCTGATTCCGGCGGTAAAGCCGCAGATTGCCATGTACGAGCAGTTCGGGATTCCGGGTTTGATGGCTTTTCAGAAAACGGTGGAGTATTGTCAGGAAAAGGGACTGGTCGTCATCGGAGATGTGAAACGGGGCGATATCGGCTCGACCTCGGCGGCGTATGCCAACGGCCATCTGGGCAGCGTGACGATCGGGAGTACAAAATGCAAAGGATTTAACGAGGATTTTATCACAGTCAATCCCTATTTTGGCATTGACGGCGTAAAGCCGTTTGTAGATGTGTGCCGGGAGGAGAAGAAGGGAATTTTCCTCTTAGTCAAGACGTCCAATCCGTCTTCCGGGGAATTTCAGGATCAGAAGATAGACGGAAAGCCCCTCTACGAGATTGTGGGCGAGCACGTGGCAAAATGGGGCGAGGAGTGCATGGGAGACGAGTACAGCTATGTGGGGGCGGTCGTGGGCGCCACCTAC
>CANRJU010000326.1 GCA_947631075.1 uncultured Lachnospiraceae bacterium | reverse complement strand
GATGTTCGCAGCTATCGTCCCCTCCTCGCGCTCACCGACCGGCAGATCCAGCGTCAGTCCGATCACGCTCTTGCGGGACACGCCCAAGAGAACCGGATATCCCATCGCCGCGATGTCCTCCAGATGGTTTATGACCATCAGATTCTGCTCATAGGTCTTTCCGAATCCCACGCCGGGATCCAGCAATATCTTTTCTCTTTTTATCCCATGCCGTTCTGCTATGGCAAGCGACTCCCGCAGGTCTGCCATCACTTCTGTCATAAAGCCATCGGATTCTTGGCTGGTTGGCCCTAGGCTGTCAGTCCCGTGACTGTCAGATTTCAGACTGCTGTGCTTTGAATCGCCGTACTCCGCGCGCTCCCGGTTGTGCATAATACAGACCGCCGTGCCCGTACCCGCCACAAGCGCCGCCATCTCCTCGTCCCGCCGCAGTCCCCAGATATCGTTGACCATGTCCGTCCCCGCAAAAACCGCCTCCCTGGCCACCGCGCTTTTCTGCGTGTCCACCGACAGGGGAATGTCAAATCGCTTTTTCAGCTCGCGGATCACCGGAACCACCCGGCTGATCTCCTCCTCCGCCGGGACCGCCGCGTAACCGGGCCTCGTGGACTCCCCCCCTATGTCGATCAGGTCAGCTCCCTCCCCAATCATCTTCTCCGCCTGTCTCAGCGCCGCCTCAATTTTGCTGTATTTCCCGCCATCTGAAAAAGAATCCGGCGTCACGTTGAGAATCCCCATCACATAGGTTTTTTCTCCAATAGGAAAATCTCTCGTTCCAATTCTCATGACGCCCTTCCTTTCAAACTGCTCACATCGAAACCATCTGCATAAATGCCTGCCGCAGACTCTCGTTCTCCTCAAAAACGCCCCGCGCCGCGTAGGTTACAGTCCGGCTTCCCGGCTTCTTCACGCCGCGCATCGTCATACACATATGCTCCGCCTCCACCATGACCATAACTCCTTTCGGCGCCAGGTACTTCATCACCGCGTCCGCAATCTGACCCGTGAGCTGCTCCTGTAACTGCGCCCGCCTGGCGTAGACCTCCACCGTCCGTGCCAGCTTGCTCAGTCCCACCACTTTTCCGTCCGGCACATATCCGATATGCACTTTTCCGTAAAAGGGGAGCAGATGGTGCTCACACATCGAATAAAACGTGATATCCTTTTCCACCACCATGTCGCCCGTCTCCGCGTGGAAGGTCTTAGACAAAATCTCCTTCGCGTCCCCGGTGTACCCGCCAAAAATCTCCTCGCACATGTCCGCGATGCGCCGGGGCGTCTCCACCAGTCCTTCCCGGTCCGGGTCCTCCCCGATTCCCTCTAAAAATAACTGAACAGCCTGTTCAATTTTTTCGTGATTCATATGTACCTCCTCAACCGTGGTCTGCGGAAATTTATCACATAATAATATATCATTTCAATGACAAACATGCAACTGTTTTGGGTTCAGCTCAATATTCCTTCGTTATCTCTCCCTCTATGCCGTACAGCGTCTTAAAACAATCCACATCCGACGGATCCCGGATCAGCATTACCTCCTCGATTTTCCCCGTGTGGATGTCCTTAAATCCCGCTGTCTGCTCGCCCGTACAAATGCTGGCCTTGATCACCGGTATCTTGTTCTCCCTGTCGTATGACTGGGTGATTGATTTCTTCTTGAACAGTCCCATCATTTCCACCTTCTTCTTTGCGTCTTTTGTCTCAAATCGAATTATAACGCATTTAGGGAAGTAATTCAACTTGATTATTATTCCCCTCACAGCAAAAGGCCAGGGGATCAACCCCTGGCCCATTTTTTATAAGGACACCGTCCCGCCCGGGACAGCGCCCGAAGCTCCACATAGCAGCCACAGGCGCTGCAGGTCCCGGCGTTCAGATAATTACACTCCTGACAGATCTGGAGCCTCCGCTCATATTCTGCCTCATCCGCCCGGTCTCTGGCCTTAATCGCCTCCCGGTAAGTGTCAATCATCTTCCGGTCTGCCTCCGCCATATCCCGCAGGAGGCATTTCTTACAGATTTTCTGCCCCATGGCCGTTATTTGGCAAGACGCAGCTCAATCACGCTGTTCTTCGGCATGGTGAGGGTGACGCCCTCCTCGCTCGTCTGGTAGTCGGAGAAATCCTTCTCGGTCACCGTCTCCGGCTGATCGAAGGTGTTCATGGCGTGCATGTCGTCCGCCGTGACAATCTTGGCCTCCCTGACCTGATAGCCCTTGTCAGCTAAGGCAATCTCCACTTTCTCCTCGCTCTCGATGGAGAGGTTGTTCAGCGTGACCGTAATCATGCCGTCCTCGCCGAGAGAAACGGATTCGGTAATCTTTGGCACCTGCCACTTGCCGATGCCCACTGTCTCCACGTCGCTCGCCGAGCTCTCCAAAAGCTGCGCGCCCTGGTGATGCCGATACATGTGCATGACATGATAGGTCGGCGTCTTGATCATCTGGTCACCCTCGGTGAGAAGCACCGCCTGCAATACGTTGACCATCTGAGCCAGCGCCGCGATCTTCACCCGGTCGCAGTGCTTGTTAAATATGTTCAGGGTAATCCCGGCAATGAGCGCGTCGCGCACCGTGTTCTGCTGGTACAGAAAGCCCGGATTCGTGCCCGGCTCGTTCTTGTACCAGGCGCCCCACTCGTCCACGCAGAGTCCGATTTTCTTCTTCGGATCGTACTGGTCCATGATGGCGCTGTGCCGCTGAATCAGCTTATCCATTTTCAGCGCCTTTTTCAATGTCTTGTACCACACCTTGTCGTCAAATTTCGTGGCGCTTCCCTTGATCTCCCAGCCCTCCGGATGGACGTAATAGTGGAGGGAGAGATAATCCATAAATCCGTGGAATTTCTTCTCCGTGTGGTCAAAGGCAGTTTTCAGAACGCCCTTGGTCCAGTGGTAGTCGTCCACATTGGCGCCGCAGCACACCTTGCGGATGGATTTTTTCTCCTCCTCATCCTTTTTCTTCTTTTTCTTTTTGTCGTCCGAGTCCTCGTCGTCCTCCTCCGGCTTGATGCTGTAATCCCGCACATAGGTCTGATAGCGCCGGTACTCGTTAGCGTAGTGCTCCGGCGTCATGTTGCCGCCGCAGCCCCAGTTCTCGTTGCCCACGCCGAAGAAATCCACCTTCCAGGGTTCTTCCCTTCCGTTCTGCTTCCTCAGCTCCGCCATCGGGGAGACGCCGTCAAAGGTCATGTACTCGACCCACTCCGACATCTCCTGCACGGTCCCGCTTCCCAGGTTTCCGTTTACATAGGTCTTGCAGCCCAGCTGGCGGCACAGTTCCATGAACTCGTGCGTGCCGAAACTGTTGTCCTCGACCACGC
>CANRJU010000325.1 GCA_947631075.1 uncultured Lachnospiraceae bacterium | reverse complement strand
TTTTAGCAGCGGGAGGAGGCAAAGACGTTGAACGGATATTTTGAAGTTGTGCAGGACGAGGGCTGTATGTGGCTGAAGGTGCATCTGCCGAAAGATGATGGAGAAATGTTTGATGTGGACGAGGTCATGCGGTACCTGGACGCCATTTCATTTCCGGAGTTCGACAAGGTCGCCTTAGATCAATATATGAAAGACGAGGGATTTGGACTTCCCCACAAGCTCTTAGATGAGGAGATTCTGCCGGAGCGGGAGCGGGTGATTGTATCCGTCACGCCCAATGGCGAGCGGGCTCTGGCGCGTTTTTATCCGCCGACCACAGGGGGATCTCTCATGGAGACGGTGGACGACGTGGTGAGCGATCTGAGGATGGCCGGAATCCGTCATGGAATCAAGAAAAAAGCCATTGAGCATTTTTTAGCACATCATGAATACTGCAGGGATTATATTATAGCGGAGGCCACGATGCCAATACATGGACATGACGCCAAAATTCGCTATTTTTTTGATGTAAACGCGACGGCAAAGCCCAAGCTGAACGAGGACGGCAGCGTGGATTTCCACCAGTTGGGGAATATTAAGACCGTCAACAAGGGGGATAAGTTAGCGAGCCTGAAACCGGCGGACCGGGGACGGACCGGTATTTCGGTCCTGGGAAAGACCATGGCGGCCCGGAAGGTGAAGCAGCTCCATCTCCGCTACGGAAGGAATATTACGATTTCCGAGGACAAGTGCCACATTTATTCCGATGTGTCGGGACACGTTACTTTGGTGGACGACATGGTCATGGTCTCCAATATTTACGAGGTTCCGGCCAACGTGGACTCGTCCACAGGTGATATTATATATAAGGGAACTGTGCATGTGACGGGAAATGTCAACACGGGATTTAAGATTGAGGCGGACGGCGATATCGTGGTCAACGGCGTGGTGGAAGGCGCCACGCTGATTTCCGGGGGAAATATCGTGCTGAAGCGCGGTATGCAGGGGATGGACAAGGGCGAGCTGAAGGCGGCCGGGAATATCACGGCCAAATTCCTCGAAAACTGCAAGGTTTCCTGTAAGGGAATGCTCCGGGCGGACGCAATCCTGCACAGTACGGTAGAGTGCGTGGAGGGCGTGGAGGTTCTGGGACGCAAGGGTCTGATCAACGGCGGCTCGCTTCGGACTTACGGGACGGTGCACGCCACGACGCTGGGGTCCACCATGGGAGCCAAGACCGAGATCGAGGTCTACTCCGACAAGGAAATGATTATCGAGGTAAATTCCCTGAAGGAAGAAATTTCTGAGATTGAGAAAAATATAGAGAAGATGGACAAAGTGGCTGAAAATGTGAAAAAGATGATCAGCATGGGACAGGAGGTCATGCCGGAGCAGCTGGAGTACATCAAGGGCGCCGTGGTGAGCAAACCGAAGCTGGCTAAGAAGCTGCGCGATCTCCGGGACCGGAAGGAGATTCTTCTGGAGCGGATCGAGATGAACAAGAAATCCTGCATCAAGGTAGACAGCTCCGTGTATTCCGGCGTCACGGTCATTGTGAAGGAAGCCACAAAGAGGATCAAGGAGAAGCAGGCGAAGTGCCGCTTTGTGCGGGAGGGAGCAGACGTCCGCACAGAAGGCGCATAAGTTTTGATGGGAACATATGTTTGAAAAATTGACTTGTATAGTAATGATTTTGTTATGAACATGTGCTTAAGAAAACAAGAACTTGTTTGGTGAGCAGTGTTAAAAAAAGCATGGACTTGTAAAAGGAGTGAGGGATATGATAAATTCCATTGATATGATGACTATGCTGCCTCGAACGGCGGAGGCAGCGGATATACAGGGGCGGGAGACAAGCGTTCAGGAAAACGCGGCCAATCAGCCGGCCGTCCAGTTCCAACAGAAAGTGGAGCACGACGCGAGACAGGCCGTGGAGGCCCAAAAGAGCGAGACCGAGGATTATGATTCCGAGGGCTCCGGCGGCAGAGGCGCCCAGAGCCGCGGGAAAAAGAAAAAGAAGCCTCAGAAGGAGGCACCGGTAGCGCCCCGGTCCAACAGCAGTTTTGATATTACCATTTAAAATTTTTATTCTAGAATTTTGCGTTTTTTGAATTATTTTGCGTTTTTTGAATTTTCATATACAGATTGTTTAAAAATAGTACCAGTGAAAGGTGAGTAGACAATGACGGCCATAGAAATTGTGTTGATTATAATAGGTTTTGCCTGTCTGTGCCTCAGTTACTTTGTGGCGGGAAAATCCGGCGAGGCGGAAGCGGAAGAAGGCGTTTCAGCGGCGATCTGGACGGAGAAAGAGGAGGAGATGATCCGCGACCGGGTGACGGCTCTTGTGGAAGAAAATCAGATGGAGCTGGTGGAGCAGACCGAGGACCAGATGAGCCGCCTGTGCAATGAAAAGATTATGGCCATGGATGAATTTTCCAGGCAGATTCTTGAGAAGATAGATTCCAATCATCAGGAGGTCGTGTTTATGTACAATCTTCTGAATGAAAAGGAAAAAGAGATGAAGCGGATTATGGCGGAACCGATTCCGGTGAGGATGGATCCGGCAGAGGCAGATCCGGTTCCTGTGAGCCGTCCCAAGGAGGCAGTCAGCGGGAAGATGGCGGTTGCCGGAAAGAGAACGGCTCCCGCGAGAGAGCGCGAGTCCGCGGGGGCGGTGGAACCGTTATCATCGCAGAGCGCGTCATTGAATGCATCGGCTTTGAATAAGTCGTCGGCTTTGAATAATACATCGGCTTTGGAAAATACGTCGGCTTTGGAAAAGACGATGGCTTTGGAAAATACGTCGACTTTGAAAAAGACGATAGCTTCAGCGAGAACAGCGTCGGCATCTGGGGAATCAAGGGCGTCATCGGCGCAACAAGCGTCGACATCACAGGCGGCAGTTTTGAAAAAGCGGAATCAAACGTCCTCACAAGTAACGCCGTCATCCTCACAAGGGAATCAAACGTCTTCACAAGTGAAGCCGTCGTCCTCACAAGTGAAGCCGTCATCCTCACAAGGGAATCAAACGTCCTCACAAGTGAGACCGTTGTCTTCGCAAGCAACGTCGTCATCGACATCGAACGCAATGTCACAGGCGGAATCACAGGACATCCGGGTGCCCGGCAATGTGAATTTGCAGATTCAGAAGATGTACAAAGAGGGGAAATCGGTTCTGGAAATATCCAAGGCCCTTGATATCGGGCAGGGAGAAGTCAAACTGGTGATTGCGTTGTATGGAGGAAAGGGCCGATGAAGTATCAACATTTTTTGAGAGGACTGGGAGTGGGAATCGTTCTCACGGCGCTCATTCTCTGCATTTCCTACCGGGTCAGCGATCCCAAGGTAGATGTGGTGG
>CANRJU010000324.1 GCA_947631075.1 uncultured Lachnospiraceae bacterium | reverse complement strand
CGCCTGTCCGTGAAATTAAGAGGGCGAATAATCAGATGATCCCTGACTGCCTCATAATCAAGGATCAATTTTAAAACCCCCGCCTTCCTTACCTTTTCTCCCATTGCAAAGCTCCCCTTCACATAGCCAAGAATCGCGTCCCATCCTTTCTTCTGCCACTCTCCAAACAGATATTTCAAATCCAGACGGCAGATATTGGCGAAATTTCCCTTTTCCGATATTACAAGAAAATCTCCGATCAGCGTATCGCTCTCCGTCTTGTGGTACTTGATATTCGTCTCTCGCACCAGATGCAGCTCGTGTTCATCATCAGATGTAAAGCCATCCTCATACAGACGCAGCTCGTCTGGAGCGAGTCCAAGCTCTTTCTGCTGTAAAAGATAATCGCTTATCTCCTGCTTAAATGTCTCATAGGTCATACTTCTCCCGCCTTTCTTTTTATAAATATTATGTGTACCCAAAATTGTTTTCCTTCTGTATCTAACGCACCCATTTACCGTAATAACAACGGGCGAATCTACAAATAGCAACAATTCCGCATATATATCTGTTTTATATGTTTTCATTATACTCTGCCCACAGTCCAGATGTCAATTGTTGTCTGGCACAAGTTTGTGTCGTTTTACGCCACAAAATCCGGTCGTTTTACGCTTAGAAATAATATTTTTTGAACTCATTTTTTTCGACAATGCCAGTTGACATAGACACGGTGAGCAGATATAATGTAAGTACGAAAAATTGTACGATTTTACACAGTAAAAATCGAGGTGATAGATATGTTAACAGTGAAAAGCATGGATGTTAGGGATAATTTTAAAGACTTTTGCGACAAGGTATTTAATGGGGAAATCCTAATCGTGTCACGCCCCAAAAACGAGAATGTAGTTATAATATCAGAATCCAAATTCAATGAAATGCAGAGATTGAAGAACAACGAGGATTATTTAGCGATGCTTGACAAGTCATTTGCCGATGCTGAATCTGGAAAAGTTGTTTTTAAAACCATTGAAGATTTGGAGGCATACGAATGAACCTATCGTTTACGGATGAAGCCTGGCAACAATATATCAGTTGGGAAGATAAAAACTTGCGTATTATTTGCCCCTCTATAATATAGAACGTTTCAAATCGGCAAAACCCAACAGGAAAATTTTTATTTTATGTGGATTTTATTTCTTTTTAATGTTTCATAGTCTTAACCGCAACAGATTCTCCAAATTCTTCTGTTACTATCCGTTTGATATTTTCTAAATCTCTTGCTGCTTCCGGGGAATATCTTAAAATTTTCATATACCAAGCCTTTCTTCTACCTCATCGGCTGACAGCCACCCTTCCTGTCTGGCAGAGGCTTCCCCCTTTGCAATTTCAGAAAAAAGTGTTTTAATTGCATGTAATTCTTCCAGTTCTTTTCTGCTGACTATGGCAAAATCACCGCCCTTCCCACTTGTCAGATAAACGGGATTCCCCATAGAAACTTCCTGGAGCACACTGTCATAATGCTCTAATACAGATATAGGTTTTATATTCACTATTCTCACCTCCTTGACTGGATTTACTAATGCCATTATAACAAAAAAACTACACAATCTACAACAGAAAAAATGTACGGCATCACACTAATCAATTTTTACTCCATCACGGCCGTCGCCCAACAGTTCTTCCCACATCCGGTTATAATCCATATACCATGCCTTTTTCTCGATGTTGGAGAGATAAGGACTGTCCGAATCCAGATATTTCTGATAAATACGGGTGAGAGCAATCGGTTTTTTCAAAAGATCATTAAGCCCGTCCATCGGCGCCTCATAGATAACGCACAGATCGTCCGACAATTCCTTTTGTGAAAACAGCCACTCCGCGTAGTCCTTAGAAAAATTTTTATATTCCGGCAGGATGACGGCGTCAAACTCCTCCTCCGACCAAAAATGTCTCGCCAGCGCAAGCAGCCCGTAGGCGCTCTGGCACTGCAGCTTCATATACGGCGCGATGTCCACCCGATTATATCCGACACATAAATTCTGCAGATTTTCCGAAAAACGGGGAACATCGTGTCCCATAATGGCAAGCAGGCATGATACCACAGCCCTCTCCCATATCGGCTTTTTGGAAGCAACAAATTTTTCCGCTTTTTCCTTCACCCGGTCCTGCTCGTACACAGTCTTATCCTCTGTATTATACAAAAGGCACAGCAGCACATTCGTGCCGTGTATATACATCGGATAGCCATTTTTGCTAAGCGGCAGTCCCCCTGGCAACACGCGGTACATATTGTCCAAATCCGCACATGCCAGTAAGTCTAACAGCGGCCAGAGACGCTCGCAGTGATCATAGCCGCCGGAGGACGGCAGCAGGGAGATTTTCGCCTTGTGGTAAAAAATGCCCTTTAATCCCGCGAAATCATTCTCCCTGACCGCCTGCGCAAAAAGCTTCTCGTAGAGCTCTGCCAGATAAAGATTGTCGGAGAGCGTGCTCAAAATGCTCCGGAAATATTCCGGACTTCCCTCTGCATATTTTCCCCTGGCGGAAACGGCGTGCTCTGTCAGAGATTTCATGTGTGTTTCAAGTTCGGTAGCTGCCATAAGTTCCTCCGTCATGTTGGCTGTGTTACATCCTCCAATAAAAATATGCTGTGTTATACTTTCTGTGGAGTAAGCAGGGCAAGGACATATTCTTTAGTAACATTAAACTTCTTAATAACCCTTTCAATAATATCCTCGTCGGATGTGCCGCAATCACGATAAGCCTCAATAGCTCCCGTCACCTGATCTTTTTTTGATTTATTCTCCATAGCCAGACACATATCAATCCCTCCATTCTCCTCCTCATATTCCAACCCAAGACTTACTGCACTGTTCAGGATACACAACAGCAGTGATGATTGGCATAAACTTATCGTCCTTTCGCCATCCCGACAAAAATTCTTCGCTAGTCAGTTTAATTTTTAGTGTCCCATCTTCTACTATTAGTTCTGCTTCATCATTGACTTTATCGTTCCCTTTTTCTTTTTTATGGTACGACCGCCTTGCTTCTTCAATCTGCTTCGAATATCCAATTGCATCGTAAAGAATATCCTTTACAGGCATGCCATAATTGACTTTTCCCTGCAATTCAGAGCCTAAAAGGACGTAAATTGCATTTTCATCTGCCGCTATTATAACAAAGAACTACACAATCTACAATAGAAAAAAACAAACGGCAACACACAAATCAATTTTTACTCCTTTTTTGATTTATTCCATAGCCAGAAATCGTTATAACTCCAGCATAGTAAGCTTCTTTTTCTCCCTCTCGTACAAATAGACCTTCCTCGTCAGAATCTCATCCTTGGGAAACGCCTTATTGACTTT
>CANRJU010000323.1 GCA_947631075.1 uncultured Lachnospiraceae bacterium | reverse complement strand
CTTTTGGGCATGAAGGCTTTTTCATGCAAAAGGCGCCGGGTCGCGGCGAAGTATCCGAGGCAGGCGGAGGCGGTGGAGAGTTCCTTGGCGGAGCTTGCCAGGCGGGAGCGGGAGAACTGCGCGGACATAGACGCCGCGGCCAAGCCTTTTGGGACGCTGATGGCGGAGCTGTTTGTCTGGCGGGAGGACGCCTTTCAGGATATTTTGCGGCAGTTCGGATTTTATCTGGGAAAATTTATTTATATGATGGACGCGGTCATGGATCTGGAGCAGGACCGCCGGAAGGGCTGTTATAATCCGTTCCTCGCTGCCCACACGCGGAAGCCGGAAAATGAGAAAAAGGCGTTCGATGAGAGAGTGGGGGCGATGCTCGACAACACGCTGAAAATGGCGATTGTCGAGTTTGAGAAGCTCCCCTGTGAGCAGGATTTGACGATTCTTCGGAATATTTTATACGAGGGAATCTGGACAAAATACAATCAAAAAAAGACAGAGGCGGGGGAGCGCGCCCTGTGAGCTGTCGTTGAAAAATGGAGGAGATCATGAACGATCCATACAGTGTGCTCGGCATTACGAGAGGAGCGACGGACCGGGAGATAAAAAAGGCGTATCGGGAGATGAGCCGGAAGTATCATCCGGATTCCTATTCCGATGAATTTCAGAAAAAACAGGCGGAGGAGAAGTTCCGCCAGGTGCAGGAGGCCTACAACCAGATCGTAGCGGAGCGTTCCGGCAAGGGGACGCAGAGCTACGGAGGCGGTTATGGCGGTTTTGGGGGCGGCTCCCAGAATTATTCCGAGGAGGACCAGCATTTGATGGCGGCTATGAATTACATCAATGCCCGCCGCTTTAACGAGGCGGTCAATGTGCTGAACTCGATTCCCAATCACAGCGCCAAGTGGTACTATCTCAGCTCCTATGCCAATCTGGGACTGGGAAACAATGTGGTGGCGCTGGATTACGCGAAGCAGGCCGCGCAGATGGAGCCGAATAATCCCCAGTTCGTGAATTACTACCGGCAGCTGCAGCAGGGGGGCGGCGCTTTTGGAAGCCCGTTTGGCAGTCCCTTTGGAAGTCCGTTTGGCGGCGGCTACGGGGGCGGTTACGGCGGCTATGGAGGGTACGGCAATTACGGCGGCTACGGCGGCAGCTCCTGCGGTACGGGCAACCTGTGCTGCGATCTGTGGTGCGCGGATTCGCTGTGTGAATGTATGGGAGGAGATCTTTGCGGATGCTGTTAGCGGTATTGGCTCTCTTGGCGGCCCTGGGCGCGGTGCTGAACGTGCTGGGGACGCTGATTTCGGTAAACACGTTTTTTTTCACCGCGGCGGCGGCTTTTCTGGCCGGTTTCGTGGTCGTCTCTTATGGCATGAGGGCGGGAACTCTCTATTTTTTCGTGTGTCTTTCACTGGATTTTCTTCTGAATCCGAATAAGCTGCATTTCTTTTTATATATGGCGCTGGCGGGATATATTCTGCTGGCGGAGGGGAGCTTTCGGGTTCTGGAGCGCAGGAGCCCGGCTAAAGACACCGCGAGACGGACGGAGACGAGGAAAAGCTCTTTCGTTCTGGAGCATGGGAGCCCGGACGGAGGCAGTGCTAAAAAGAAAATGAGGCTGCACCGGGGAATCCGGCTCGTTCTTTTTTTCGTCCTGTATCTGCCGGTGCTTTTGTGGATGCCGGGACTTCTCTTAGAGGGGAGCCGGTGGGCGAATTTTCTGGAATCCACGTGGCTTCTGCCAGTGATGGCCGTGGCGGGGATTCCGCTCTGGCTCGTCTATGACCTGGCCTATTTTGGGGCGAAAAAATGGTTCTATGCCCGGTTCGGCCGCCTGTTTCCCCGTGGGAAATGACATATGTGGTTTTGTTTGTTCCCAGATGTAGTATTCATTGCTACGATTGACACGGACCCCGTTTTAGCGGTATACTTGTAGGTACGAGACTGGGTTTTATTCCCACAAGATGACAGTAAGAGGGGTATGAGAAATGGCAATCAGAATAATCGGTACAGGCAGCTATCTTCCCGCGAAGGTGGCGGATAATCAGTTTCTCTCCACGATTGTTGACACGGATGATGAGTGGATTACGCAGAGAACCGGAATCAAGGAGAGGCATCTGTCCAACGGCAGGGAGGAGGGCACGGCCTATATGGCGTCTCAGGCGGCGCTCTCGGCGCTGGAAAACGCCGGGGTGAACGCGGAGGAACTAGACATGATCATTGTCGCGACCGTTTCCGCGGACACCTATGTGCCCAGCACATCCTGTTCGGTGCAGGGGGCGATCGGAGCGATTCGCGCCACCTGTTTTGATATCAATGCCGCCTGCTCCGGTTTTTTATTTGCGCTGAATACGGCGTATGCCTACATCGAGATGGGGATGGCGCGGACGGTGCTGATTGCCGGCGCGGAGACGCTCTCCCGCGAGGTGGACTGGTCGGACCGCAGTTCCTGTATTTTGTTCGGGGACGGCGCGGGAGCGGCCGTGATTCGGCAGGAGGAGGGCGAGGGCGGACTGATCGCCAGCGTGACCGGCTCGGACGGAAGCCAGGGCGACGTGCTGACCTGCAAGGGCCGGGGCATCCAGAACCCGTTCCACAACTCCCGGCGCAAGAAGGATTATCTGAAGATGGAGGGACAGGCCGTGTTCCGTTTCGCGGTGACGACCGTGCCCCGGTGTATCCGGCAGATTTTGAAAAAGACGGAGCTGGAGCCGGAGGATATCAAGTATTTTATCTTGCACCAGGCCAATGTCCGCATTCTGGAAGTGATTGCTAAGAGGCTGAAAGTGGATATAGAGAAATTTCCGATGAATCTGGACCGGTACGGGAACACGTCCTCGGCCAGTATTCCGATTCTGTTAGACGAGCTGAACCGGGAGGGACTTCTCCAGAGAGGGGACAGACTGATTCTGTCCGGCTTTGGTGGGGGACTGACCTGGGGAGCGATATTATTAGAATGGTAAAAGATATGAAAAAAATTGTATTACAGGGAGCCATGGACATTGAGACGGATATTTTCATCCGGAAGGTTCAGGAGATGCCCCAGTATGAAAAAATAGAAGAAGGCGGTCTGGAGTTCCACATCGGGACGGAGAAAGACTGGCAGTTTATTGTGAGCGTGACCGGCATGGGCACGGTGCAGGCGGCGATGGCGACGGCGGTCGCCATTGAGCGGTTCCGTCCCGACGCGGTAATCAGCCAGGGGACGGCGGGAGCTCAGCTGCGGGATCTCTCGGTGGGAGATGTGGTGCTTGTGGAGGAGGCGGTCAATATCAACGCGCTCTCCATGCCGAAGAAGCAGATAACGTCCTGTATGTCCATCGGATAGGTCATCTCGTGGTCGGTCACCACAGT
>CANRJU010000322.1 GCA_947631075.1 uncultured Lachnospiraceae bacterium | reverse complement strand
CCATGTTATCGATGATGGATTGTTCCCACTCCGTCCCCCGCCACTTCATATCCATATCCATGAGACGCCATGCTCTGCGCCAAGTAGCCCAACCATTTGTTGATTTATACTTGCTGAATCCATATGACCACGGAATTCTTATGTTTGGATTGTAGTTCGCTGCATCAATCATTCCTATACGTTGATCGTCTGCATACCTTTCAAGTAACTCCTTGACGAAAGGGAAGAAAGATTTCCGCAATATGCAATCATCTTCAACTATAATTCCTCTATCTTCATATTTGAAGAACCAATCTATAGCCGTCTTGACTCCCTGACTGCATCCAAGATTACAATCATTAAAACGAGTAATAACTTCACAAGGCCAGTCAATAGCCTCTATGACAGCTTTTCTTGTCTGCTCTACCTGCTCTGTCTCTCCTTTAATCATGGGTCGTGATCCATCTCCAGAAATATAAATTTTTGACGGTTTGACGGAAGAGATCGCTTTTATACATTGGAGCGAGACATCTACTCGCTTGAAAATGATCACAAGGATAGGAATATCATACATAGGATTTCAAATTATTACGTTAGTTGTTTGCAGGTATATATTGATGGAAGAAGATTGAATCATATAAATATTCCTGATCAGGCAAAACAATAGTTTTAATCAAGTAAAACATGATAATACATCCTGTAGTAAGTGAGAAATAAAACACCTTTTTACGAACATATAATTCCTTTATCAGAATATAAATAGGCAGAATTGATAACAGAGTGAACAATTGTCCCACTCTATTAAAAATAAAATTACCCAAAAAAGCTATCCGAATTGCATAACTAATAATTCCAATCCTAAACAAGTATAAGGAGAAAGCATCGAGCCTCCCTCGCTTCATCAAACTGATTGCAATTAAATAAAATGGAATGAAGATAAATTTTGTCAGTATGATTGATATTGAATTATCTACATTCGCAATACTTGTTAAATACTCGCTATATACCGGCAGAACTACATTAATTATGTTATAAGTAAAATTAAATGAGCCAAACAGAACAAACACACATGCAGCCACCAACATAAAATATGCAAATTTCTCACCTATTTTTTTATTGACAAAGAGCAGCAACACTAACGACAAATAACTTGATAAATGTATTCCACCAGCCACGACAATCATCACTATAAGTTTTATATATGACTTATGATGGAAAAAAGATATAAAAGCAAGAGAGATAATATATATTGCACTATATTGACGCAATCCATTTAGTTGATTATTAAACACCGTTGAAAACGCTATATAAAGCATTATAAAGATCCATGAATTCTTATCATTCAAATAATAGACTATAGAGATTACTACAATAAAATTAATAGTATAAAAGAAAGCAAAATATAATTGTGGATGAACTCCGAAAGCATAAAGAGCGCGTAATACTAAACTAAATAACCATTCCCCTCTATCCATATAAAAATCATAATATGACAATGGATATGAAAAAATCTCATAATATGACTCATAATCGCTGCCAACTTTATATTGGGATGAGCATATGATTAACCATAGGAGACATATTGGAGAATAGAGAATCAGAAAAGGCAGTATCTTTCTACCTTTTTCTTTAAACCAAAATCGTTGAATTGACTGCGAGCCTAATATAGATATGAATAAATTTATTGCAAAAATCATTATGGTAACATCTGCTCCATATCCTGATCCATAAATGATACATACGGATATAAAATTGGAGCCTCAGAGTGACAAGTACTCAATAATTCCATTCCTCTCACTGGATATGTCAATCTTAAAATGCTCTTTGGAGTTCCAAAAGCAAGTAAACCATCCACTTTTCGATAATTTGCAGCATTTATCAGAGCGGCTCTAATAACATCTTTGTGTCCGACATTATTATCAAAAATAAAACAATCTAAAAGCGTACACACTTTGAGATAAACCGAAAATGTTCGATGCATATATGGCTTACTTAATACATACATGGCATACACACTTTTTCTATCTTTTGAACATAGTCCATAGACATCATATCCCGTTATACTTGGATTTCCGATATATTTAGCCGTCAAATAATTAACATCCCGTTTAATATAAAAGTCATTCTTATCCTCTAGGACTTTATTGATCTCATCTGAACGTTTTATCAGATCGTCAATCGACATTTTTATTTCAATATATCGCCGAACCGAAAATAGCCGATGAAAATTAATATATTTATTTCTGCATAAATATTTCTTATTGATGGAGTTTTTTCGTCGGAAAGCTGCCAATACAACGCTAAATAATGAATTAATGGGATAATAATTTAACTTACTTGACAGCAGCTTTCTTGCTCCCAATTTTCTTTTGATTGCACCGTTTATCCTCGAGTACCATAATGAAGAAAAATTCACACAGTCTTCATGAAGCTTTGCCTGAAGTTTTTTCCCGATACCCAATCCTCTGTATCTTGATAACACAAAAGTATCTACGCTCCACCACAGATCCTTTTGAACGCCATTAATCACAGCCGTTGTCTTGTACGCACACGATTGGCCTGCTATTTCACCGTCGACATAAGCCAACAGGAGACGAAAATCAAAATGTCCCATATACCATCTGGTTCTCTCAATATGATGGGCAGCAGCCTCGCGATGAAACTCTGCTACGAAATCATGATATTTATCATTTGAAAAAACTTCAGATCCGCGGTATGACAATTCCATTTCAGGTTCTATTCTTTTTTAGAATTTTAATGCTATCACATTCTACCGAATCAGAAAGAACACCATCTTTCATTATTGGATGAACCATAAGTTCGATAGAGCCTCTCTTATTCACTCCATATCGCTCATAGTCAGCGACCGAACCGAAATAGTCAGTATGAGTGAATTCTTTGGCGATCCGTTTATTCTGAATGTATTTGTAAAACCATTTCACTACATCCCTTGGAGTGGAATAAGGCATGAGATTTCTCAATATTCTCATGCTTCTGAATCCATAATCTGCGGCTTCGCGCATTATCATGCCCAATACTGAATTTCGTTATGGACATGATGATGTGAATCAAGATGCGGGTGTGTGAGACCATAAGCACGAAATAACTCCATCTGAGCTTTTACTTCTGACATGACCGCTTCTTTTTCAGCCATGTTTAATTTATGACCATGTCTTAAAACTGCAATAAAGTTCTTGGTAAGATTTCCGGAGTTATCCGTAAGTATTGTGTCCTTAATGCTTTCGGTAAGAGGAACTCCTTCCGTCAGATTCAGATGAAGGCCTATCCTGTCGGTAAAACCCAATTCAGATGCGAGTTTGACTGCTTCACTGGCAGAAGGCATATTGACCATTAATGTCGTTCTATCAATCAATTGCT
>CANRJU010000321.1 GCA_947631075.1 uncultured Lachnospiraceae bacterium | reverse complement strand
CCTCTCCATGATGGTTTCCCTGGGAGGCGCGCTGGTGGTAGCAATCCTTCTCTGGCTGGTTCCCAGCGTTCCGATTACCTTTATCGCGGCGCTCATTATTATCCTTTTTGGATTTTTCTTCTCTACCGTGTCAGCCCGCATGGTAGGCGTTGTCGGATCCTCCAACAACCCGGTTTCCGGCATGGCGATCGCCACGCTTCTGATCTCGACGGTGCTCTTAAAGGCCACTGGGAATAACGGGATGGCCGGAATGACCACGGCAATCTGCATCGGCACGGTAATCTGCATTATCGCGGCTATGGCGGGAGATACCTCTCAGGACTTAAAGACCGGTTATATTGTAGGCGCTACGCCGCTGTATCAGCAGATCGGTGAGCTGTTAGGCGTCGCGGCGGCAGGCCTGGCAATCGGCGGTGTGCTCTATCTGCTCAACGCGGCATGGGGATATGGCTCCACAGAGCTTCCGGCCCCACAGGCTACGCTGATGAAGATGGTAGTCGAGGGCGTTATGGGAGGCGAGCTTCCCTGGGGCATGGTATTCCTCGGCGTATTCATCGCCATCGCGGTGGAAATCATCGGAATTCCGGTGCTGCCATTTGCCATTGGACTGTACTTGCCGATTCATCTCTCCACACCGATTATGGTGGGCGGCCTGATCCGCCTGTGGGTGGAGAAGCGCAAGTTCAAATCCGAGGACCGGCGCAAGGAAGTGACCAACGACGGCGTGCTTTTCTCCTCCGGTCTGATTGCCGGAGAGGGACTTGTGGGTATTCTGCTGGCGGTATTCGCGGTGTTCGGAATTAACATGAGTCTGGATGGTGTTCTCGGCAACTGGGGCGGCATGGCATTTTTTATCCTCCTTGTGGCCATTATGATTTTCTTTATGTTCGGCGGCAAGAAGAAAAGCCGGGAGAAATAAAGGATGACAGGAAAGAAAAAGATTTCGCCCAATTATCTGGAAAATATTCCGGTGCGCCGGGACGACCGGCCCTGGCGGGTCAAAGAGGACGGGCTGGTGGAAGTAGATATGGAGCACAGGGGATTTTATCACTGGATTGCTCAGAAATTTTTCAAAAAACCCCGAATCAGCCATATTGCACTGGATCAATACGGCAGCGTGGTGTGGCAGCATATAGACGGCGTGAACAATGTGCTGGATATCGTGCATATTATGGAGCAGACGTTTCCCGGGGAAAAGGACCGGATGTTCGACCGGGTCGTTACTTTTATGGCGACGCTGCAGAATAATTATTTTATACACATGAAAGAATAATGAAGTATCTGGGTCAAACTAGCGGCCCGCAAAATATTTTTTCATTCCAACAACATATTATGGGAGGCAGTAATGGCAGTTTTGACAGGAATTGAGCCGGAACCGGTATTCCGGTACTTTGAGGAGATCTGCGGGATTCCCCACGGATCGGGCAACACGAAGCAGATCAGTGATTACTGTGTGGATTTCGCGAGGGAACACGGCCTGCGCTATGTGCAGGATGAGATGAACAATGTGATTCTTTGTAAGGACGGCACGCCGGGGTACGAGCAGTCGGCGCCGGTCATGATCCAGGGACATCTGGACATGGTGTGTGAAAAGACGCCGGAGTGCGCGATTGATTTCGCGAAGGACGGTCTTTCCCTGCGGGTGGAGGACGGCATTATCTCGGCGGACGGGACGACGTTGGGCGGCGATGATGGAATTGCCGTGGCCTACGCGCTGGCTATTCTGGATTCAGAAGATATTCCCCACCCGCCGCTTGAGGTGGTTCTCACGGTGGACGAGGAGGTAGGGATGCTGGGAGCGGCGGCGTTAGACTGCTCGCCGCTCAAATCCCGGATTCTTTTAAATATTGATTCGGAGGACGAGGGGATTCTGCTGTCCAGCTGCGCGGGCGGGACCAGTGTGAGCTGTTGCCTCCCCCTGACCTTTGAGGAAGCGGAGGGGAAAAAAGCCATGCTCGCCCTGACGGGGCTGACGGGCGGCCATTCCGGCGTAGAAATCGACAAGGGGCGCGCGAACGCCAACCAGCTTCTCGGCCGGGCGTTAAACGAGCTGGGAAAGAGAGTTTCCTTTTCCCTGATTTCCGTGACGGGCGGCCTCAAGGACAACGCGATTCCCCGTGAATCCCGCGCGGAACTGGTAATCGCTCCGAACGACGCGCAGGCATTGCGGGAGTGGACAGAACAATATAATGCGATTTTCAGGGGCGAATATCATGTGTCGGATCCGGAACTTTCCCTGACGGTGGAGTTTAAGGAGGACGGAAGATTTCACGGGATGGATGCGGGCTCTCAGGGCCGCGTCATTGCGGCGCTGGTGGGGCTTCCCGGCGGAATCCAGCGGATGAGCCTAGACATTCCGGGGCTGGTGCAGACATCCCTCAATATGGGGATTCTGGAGACGGCCGAGCGCGAGGTTCGGATGTGCTTCGCGGTTCGCAGCAGCGTAGGGACGGAAAAAGACGAGGCGGTCAGCCGCCTGGAAAATTTCATGGGCATTTTGGGCGGAAACACCACTTGTTCCGGGGATTACCCGGCCTGGGAGTACAAGAGGGAATCCCGGCTGCGGGACCTGATGGTGGAGATTTTTGAGGAGCAGTACGGGAAAAAGCCTGCGGTAGAGGCGATTCACGCCGGTCTGGAGTGCGGGCTGTTCGCCGGGAAAATCCCGGATCTGGACTGCATTTCTTTTGGACCGGACGTGAAAGACATCCATACCACATCCGAGCGGATGGTCATTGAATCGGTGCAGCGCACATGGAAGTATATTCTGGAAATACTGAGACGATTAGTGTAAAAAATAAACTCGATAGTTTATTGTTTTGCGATGTGATTCACATTGGCAATTTGTTTCTGAGCGAAAACAAGTCATAAAAATCCCCTGGCCGGGTAATTGGTCAGGGGATTTTTTATAAAGAAAATTTATTTGCGATATTATTTATTTTTATTGACTTCCGCCATCTTCATCGCGCGGACCTTGGTGGAGAGACCGAAGAGGTTGATGAAGCCCTCCGCGTCGTGGTGGTCGTACAGATCGCCGGTGGTGAAGGAGGCGATGCTCTCATTGTACAGGCTGTACGGAGAGGTCGTGCCCGCCTTGATGATGTTGCCCTTGTAGAGCTTGAACTTCACTTCGCCGGTGACATATTTCTGGGTGGACTCGATGAACGCCTGAACCGCCTCGCGGAGCGGAGAGAACCACTTGCCCTCGTAGCAGATCTGCGCCAGCTTGTTACCCATGTCCAGCTTGACGGTGGTGGTATCCCGGTCTAAGATCAGCTCCTCCAGCTGCTTGTGCGCCTCGTAGAGAATCGTACCGCCCGGCGTCTCATACACGCCGCGGGACTTCATGCCGACCACGCGGTTTTCCACGATGTCG
>CANRJU010000320.1 GCA_947631075.1 uncultured Lachnospiraceae bacterium | reverse complement strand
CCGGGCAACTTTACATTCCGCACCCGCGAGTTCGAGCAGATGGAGCTGGAGTTCTTCTGCGTGCCGGACACGGATCTGGAGTGGTTCGCCTACTGGAAAGAGTTCTGCATCAACTGGCTGAAGACGTTAGGCATCAAAGAGGATGAGATGCGCGTGCGCGACCACGACAAGGAGGAGCTCTCCTTTTACAGCAAGGCCACAACGGACTTTGAGTACCTGTTCCCCTTTGGCTGGGGCGAGCTGTGGGGCATCGCGGACCGGACCGACTACGATTTGACCAGACATCAGGAGACGTCCGGCGAGGACATGAGCTATTTTGACGACGAGAAAAAGGTAAAATATATTCCCTATGTAATTGAGCCATCCTTGGGAGCCGACCGCGTGACGCTTGCTTTCCTGTGCAGCGCCTACGACGAGGAGGAAATCGGCGAGGGGGACGTGAGGACGGTCCTTCACTTCCACCCGGCGTTAGCACCCGTGAAGATCGGCGTGCTGCCGCTGTCCAAGAAATTAAATGAAAAGGCGGAGAAGATCTACGAGGAGCTGAGCGAGCTCTACAACTGCGAGTACGATGACCGGGGAAATATCGGCAAGCGCTACCGCAGACAGGATGAGATTGGAACGCCGTACTGCGTGACGTATGATTTTGACTCGGAGGAGGACGGCATGGTGACGGTCCGCGACCGGGATACGATGGCGCAGGAGCGCATTAAGATTGAGGACTTAAAGGCGTATTTCGCGGATAAATTTTCTTTCTGATTCTGTTTTAGCAGAGCAGCTTAAAGGAGAAGTTTAAAGGAGCCGCTAAAAAGAGCAGATTAAAGGAGCAGTTTAAAAGAGCAGATAAAAAGAGTCGCTTAAAGGAGCCGCCTGAAAGAGTATGTGTTTCGCGAAAAATTTCCGTATAAGAGGGGAGGGAGCCCATGAGGAAAAGAAATTATAGCAGGAGCCAGATTCTGGTGATTGTGCTGCTCAGCGTGGGGATGTTAGCGGCAGCCGTTATTTTGAACCGGTTTTTTCCGCCGGAGAGCCGGGAGGCGACATCGACGACGGTCTATGGGACGACGGCCGCTGTATCCGGCACGGCTGTCACGGCCCCGGCAATAGGGCAGGGAACGGCCGCGACAGGATCTTCCGTGACCGGTGAGCCGTCCGCGTCCGCGGGCGATGTGGCCCCCGATCTGGCGGCGCGCTATCCCACGGAGACCATCGCCACCTTTTTCCAGGGACCGTTGGCGTGGAAGGAGAGGCGGGAGTGGTCCGGCAAGTGGGGAAAGACCTATTATGACGGGAGCTCTTTTGGCGGCTTTGGCTGCGGGCTCTGCTGCATGGCCAATATTTACTGTTCTTTTACGGAATACCGCTGTTCGCCGGTGGACATGTACGAGTTCGCCAAGGAGAAAAGTGAGTACGGGGGCGGCGGAGCCATCGACTGGGGCTACATGAAGGAGACCATGCAGGCGGCCGGATTTACCTGCGATGTGTGGAAGAAGCCGAAGGACTACGCGGATTTTCAGAAATTGGTAAAAAAATCCCTCGCCTGTATCGTGGTGGTCAGCAGCCAGGACAGCAAGTGCTACTGGGAGGATACGTCCGGTCACTATGTGACGCTGTTTTTCTACGACGAGGAGACGGACAAGATTTTTCTCGGCGATTCCGGGAGTACCGGACACAACCGCCAGTGGGTGGAGCTGGAGAAGGTGTACAGGTCTTTGAAAACGGCCAACAACTGGCAGTGTCTGAGCGTTACGAGGTATGAGCGGAGCGCGGACAGCTGGAGGCACGAGGGCATCAGCGGCCCCTGCGTGCTGCCGGAGGGCTGGGCATAAATAATTGAAAAAAGGGCTTTTCTATCCCTTCAATTTGTGTTACAATAATGTCAGCAAACTCATACGGTTGCGTATTTGTGCTGTTTTAGTGTCGTGTGGGTAGAGAAAAAAGATTAGGAGGAATTAGTAAACATGGCTAAATGGGTTTATTTGTTCAGCGAAGGTAACGCTAACATGCGTGAGCTCCTGGGCGGCAAGGGCGCCAATCTGGCAGAGATGACCAGCATTTTCGGCGCTGACAGAGTACCTCAGGGATTCACGATCACAACCGAGGCATGTACTCAGTACTATGAGGATGGTCGCGAGATCAACGACGAGATCCAGGGACAGATCAACGAGTACATCGTTAAGATGGAAGAGATTACGGGAAAGAAGTTCGGCGACAAGGAGAATCCGCTTCTGGTATCGGTTCGTTCCGGCGCCCGCGCTTCCATGCCGGGTATGATGGACACGATCCTGAACCTGGGACTGAACGAGACAGTAGTCAATACGATCGCGGAGAAATCCGGCAATCCCCGCTGGGCTTGGGACTGCTACCGCCGTTTCATCCAGATGTATTCGGATGTCGTTATGGAGGTCGGCAAGAAGTATTTTGAGGAGCTGATCGACAAGATGAAAGCGGACAGAGGCGTTCAGCAGGACGTAGATCTGACCGCAGACGATCTGAAGGAGCTGGCTTCCCAGTTCAAGGCAGAGTACAAGGCTAAGATCGGAAACGACTTCCCGGATGATCCGAAGGATCAGCTGATGGGAGCTATCAAGGCCGTATTCCGTTCCTGGGACAACCCCCGTGCCAATGTATACCGTCGTGACAACGATATCCCGTATTCCTGGGGTACCGCTGTAAACGTACAGAGTATGGCATTCGGTAACATGGGTGATGACTGTGGTACAGGCGTTGCTTTCACGCGTGACCCCGCAACAGGCGAGAAGAAGCTGATGGGCGAGTTTTTGACCAACGCGCAGGGCGAGGACGTGGTTGCCGGCGTTCGTACACCGATGCCGATTTCCGAGATGGCAGACAAGTTCCCGCAGGCATTCGCGGATTTCCAGGATGTATGCGCTACGCTGGAGAAGCACTACAGAGATATGCAGGATATGGAGTTCACCGTTGAGCACGGACATCTGTACATGCTTCAGACAAGAAATGGTAAGAGAACCGCGCAGGCCGCTCTGAAGATTGCCTGCGATCTGGTAGACGAGGGAATGAGAACAGAGGAAGAGGCAGTTGCCATGATCGATCCTCGTAACCTTGACACACTTCTTCACCCGCAGTTCGACGCTGCTGCACTGAAGGCTGCTACTCCGGTAGCAAAGGCATTGGGAGCTTCTCCGGGAGCTGCTTGCGGTAAAGTCGTATTTACAGCAGACGACGCTGTAGAGTGGGCTGCCCGCGGCGAGAAAGTCGTATTGGTTCGTCTGGAGACATCTCCGGAGGATATCACCGGTATGAAGAGCGCGCAGGGTATCCTGACTGTCCGCGGCGGTATGACCTCTCATGCGGCCGTAGTTGCCCGTGGTATGGGTACATGCTGTGTATCCGGCTG
>CANRJU010000319.1 GCA_947631075.1 uncultured Lachnospiraceae bacterium | reverse complement strand
AATATCTACAACAAACTCCTGCCCCGCCATCTCCGGCAGCCTGTCTACCACTGCCCCATAACACTGGGGATAGACTAAAACCTTTTCAATCACAATGAGATACTGCGTCTTCTCATAACGGAACCTCACCATTCGATTTCTGGACAGATAATGGATGAAATCCTTTTTTTCCGCTCCAAATCTTCCAATCGGCAGACCGGCAGCCAGCACAAGTTTTGCACTTTTCATGCCTCGCGCTTTCAGTTCTTTTGCCACTGCCGCCAAAGTCAGAAGGTAATAATTCTCATTACATACCTTGTTTTCCTGGACTTTCAGCCTTTCTCCTCCAATTCGGTAATATCTGCCGTTATACTCCAGAATGTTTTCATATACCATCGGTTCCGAACCAAGTTCCGCCACTCCCGACACAAAGCAGGAATTTCGTGTCTTAATATGGCTCCATCCATGGTCAATGCCCAATGGAATCACTTTTTCGTCCATGTTTTCTGCCTCCTTTTCGCTTCGATAAATTTTCAGAGTGAATAAAGCACAGGATATGTACTTAGCAGGATATCCACTCATTTCAGAAAACTGCCATCATTCCACAGACAAATTTGCTGAAATCAGTGAATATCATGGACATCAAAGTCCGTGTTCTCTCGATATGACTGCGGCTTCTGCTTGCCACACTTTTCGGATACCGCACTCAAGATATCCTCATGAACTGCCAATTCCCCATCGTTATTGCTTTTGGCTCACGATTTCGGTGTTCCGGCTCCTCTGATTTTCTCCGACTTTGCATTCATCGGTAGCTCCGGCTTAGGCTAGCGGTCTTTCCATGAGCAGCTATAAGGACACTTATAACCGACCTTCATCGCCGTACCCCGGTGCGTCCCCGTTAGGGGCAGAGAAACCTTCTCGTCATACCTACTATAAAATTGTCTGCCGAACTGCCAGCTATGCCGGTCTTTGTTCGACGCACCTATATAGTAGCATTTTTTTCAGCGATATTGTCCTCATCGGATGCACCTTATTTTTGTTTTCATCTACTTTGTAGGATGATTGGGGACATTTACGGTGTTCCAGCATCCACAAACGCTAGGAATATCCGAAAGATCAGCCCAAACATCAAAAGAAAAATCTTTAACAGCTCCAGCGTCAGCCAAAATGCAGCAGCCGCCACTTTTAACACTCCCTTTACAATCATAGTGATTGCTTTCCAGAGCAGTTGCCAAATCATAACCATCAACTCCTTGCTTACTAAAAAAGGGACTAAATCAGCATCAAAAAAAGCGGTCTGAATGTCAGTCCTCCGCTTCTGCTAACTTAGTCCCTTCTCAAAAAACTAATCTCTATATTGAATTGAATATCTTTTGGGCATACACCTCCAGAGCTACAATACCTTATTCTCGTCAGAATCCCCGATATTGTGGCATAAATACTGATTTTGATATGTAACAGCGCTGTCCTTGTATCAAAGTCATAGTTTCATTGCAACTTTGAGAAAGGATTAAGCCAGCTCAAACCTACTGTTTATGCGGTCTGTACTAACTTTAGTTGTATTATATCAAAATCATCTCCGATACTTGTCACACTATCTGGAATGTTGATTTCTGTCAGACTACTGCAACCTGAAAATGCGCTATCTCCGATACTTGTTACTCTATCTGGAATATGGATTTCTTTCAGACTACTGCAACCTGAAAATGTGCTATCTCCGATACTTGTCACGCTATCCGGAATATCAATTTTCGTTAAACCACTGCAGCCTGAAAATGCGCTACCCCAGATACTTGTCACACCAACCGGAATATCAATTTTTGTTAAACTACTGCAATCTGAAAATGCGCTACCCCCGATTTCCCACACGCCAGCCGGAATATTAATTTCTGTTAGGCTACTGCAACTTGAAAATGCACCATATTCGATGCTTGTCACACCATCTGGAATATTGATTCCTGTCAAACTACTGCATCTTGAAAATGCACTAGCTCCGATGCTCGTCACACCATCTGGAATATTGATTCCTGTCAAACTACTGCAACCTAAAAATGCATTATTCCCGATACTTGTCACACCATCCGGAATATGAATCTCTGTTAAACTACTACAGCCACTAAATATACCATAGTCAATGCTTGTCAATTTTGATGAAGTACCAAAATTAACGCGTTTCAGACTACTACAACCCGAAAATGCTTCATTTCTGATACTTGTCACTCTATCCGGAATATCAATCTCTGCCAGACTACTACAGCCATAAAAGGCACGATCATTGATGTCCTTCACACTTTCCGGAATATTGACTTCTGTCAAATTGCTACAATTCCGAAATGCACTACTGATGTTTGTCACGCCATCTGAATAAGTAACACTTTTTATGCAGTCCCCGCAATATCTACACTCCAAAGATCCATTGTCTACTCGCATATCGATATGAGCATATTTTTTAATGATACGCTTATCATTTTCATCATCATATACATAACACTCTTTTATCATATTATCAAGGAATTCTTCGCTGACCGTGTTGTCGTCATACACCAGTGTGACAACATCTTCCGGAGTTGTGTCTGGCTTCGTAGTAGGCGTTTCAGTTCCACCCGGCTCTGTCGGTGTCGTCACTGTTCCGCCCGGCTCTGTCGGAGTTGATGACGACCCTCCCGACTCTATCGGCGCCTGTGTCGGAGCCGCTGTCGATGTTTCTGACGGAGCATCTGTATTTTCCGGCTCCTTGGTCGGCGCAATCGTCTCATCTGGCGACAGGGTCGGCGCGTCCGTCGGCGATGTCGTCACCTCCGGCGCAGCAGTCGGCTGTTCGGTCGAATCATCGGGAGCATTGTCCGGCGTACTGGTCGGTTCCTCCTTCTTTTTAGACTTTGACTTCTTCACGGTAACGGTACATGTATATTTCTTTTTCCCCACTTTGGCCTGCACCTTGGCCTTGCCTGCCTTCTTTCCCACGACCGTCACGCTTTTTTTCTTCTTGTTCTTCAAAGAGACATATTTCTTGCCGGACACTACTGTCCATGTCGCCTTTTTCGTGTTGTTCTTCAACGTCAGTTTCTCTGATTTTCCCACCTTCACGCTGACTTTCTTCGGCGTCAGCGTCACTTTTTTTGCCGCATCTGCCGAGACAGATGTGCTGGCGATCACCATCGCCGCTGCTAAAACTACCGCCGCTGCCTTTCTGACCATGGTCCTCCCGACCATTTTCACCTTGCTATTCATTCTGTTTCCTCCTCGCTTTTGACTGCCTTTTGGCAAAATCCGTGATTTCCCAAAAAAGATATCCCTTACATGCCGGTCACAATATCTTTTTTATTGGGAATCGAGTAGGAGGCGGTGATTAGCCGCCGTCCTCTCACACCACCGTGCGTACCGTTCGGTACACGGCGGTTTCAA
>CANRJU010000318.1 GCA_947631075.1 uncultured Lachnospiraceae bacterium | reverse complement strand
TTTGACATAAGTATAACACGGTCGTACACAGTTTGAAAAGACTTATTTTTCTTTAGGAAGGCTTCCATCTTGTCCGTGTCCTGTATTGTCAGGAACTCCAGCCAGGTGTCGATTTTCTCGCCGATGCGCGGCTTTTCTTCCTTGAATACATCCAGACATATGTAAGCATAGTACTGCAAAAGTTCCAGCTTTACTCCCGTATCGCTTTTCTGCTGGAAAAAGTGTTTGTACTTCTTTGTCTTTTTGAAAGCGCGCGGACTTTTCTCGAAAATGATGATTGTATACACGGGCTGGATGATATCGTAATCGATTTCGCTTTTCGCCTGTCCCTGCGTGATGGCATATTGCCGCGTAACGAGATCCGCTGAGTAGCACGCCGCACGCTTAGGTGACAGCTTGATGCCGCTTCTCTGGATTTCGACATTTGCGATTGAACCGTCCTCGAACTGTACCACTATGTCCAGCACGATGTTTTTGCTGTGACTGCTGTGGCGCCGCCCCTCATTCTTCAGGGAATGGAGCACCTTGACTTTCCGTCCCAGGATACAGCTGATAAAGTCTGACAGCAGGGAATCCTTCACATCCGGATCGAAGATGGCCTTGAAGATCGTGTCGCTCAGGAGATTCGGCACTCTTTTTTCATCCGATATCTCCAGCATTTCTTTCTGGCCTTGCGCGCTCAGGCTGTCAAAAGACGCTCTAATTTCTGAATCTGTCTCTAGTAGGATGCGCAGATTGGTTTCTTTATTTTTTGCTTTGTTTTTGTTTCTGTTCATCTATTTCTCCTTCACAAAACAACTAAAAAACAATTTCATACTTTCGGTTTCATGCTTCTAGTTTCAAATAAAAAAGGAATTGTTCAAATGTTTAAAAATGGGTAACGTAAATAGAAGTGCCACAATAGGTGGCCCATGACAAATTTTCATTGATTTTGTTGGATATTCGTCTATGGATAATCAAACAACTCTAACTGCTGTAAAGCAGATTATATACTACGCTATTGGGGTTGTCAAGCTGGCAAACGAGTTCCCCGTGAACTCATTTTCATTGGGCCGCCGCGATCTCTACAGCGACAGAAAGATGCCCAGGCAGGGGAGCATGTCCCCCCCGCGGGCGCCTTGTGGTTCTTCTTTATGGACTTGTTTGCTGCCGGGCCGCGCGTCAGATCCGCGTCATCCGTAATCCCAGACGCCCCAATAGCTCATCGTCCAATAACGAATGTTCTTCCGGAAAGTTTTCCAGCTTTTCTGCTACATCCAATATTCCATCTATTACTCTTTCAGATGCCTGCGGATTATCAAGAACAGCAAAAATATAGTATTCTATATCCAGCAGGTCATACTCTGCCGGTTCAGTAAATACTACATTAGACATGCCGTTCTTTTCTCCTTTGGTCTATTTTTTCTCTTACTTCCTCTATTGTACTAGTACGCCCATCCTGCATTGCTTTATATCCTTCTCCGATCAGCCTGTAAAATTCCAGCTTTGCAGTATCGTTCACTTCTACTGTATTTTGTTCCTTTGTAGTTAACATACGCTCACTTCCTCCTCGTTTACTTGACCTTTGTGGACTTGTCTGCTGCTGGGTCGCGTGCGTCAGATCCGCTTCATCAGAATCGCGCGGTCTTCTTCTGTCACCTTCAAGCCTTTCATCGCTTCCTCCATGCTCACATGGAAAAACTCCATGGCATTCTTAACGGCCTCATACAATGTCTCCAGTCTTGCCTCCTGTTTGCCCTCCTGCCTTGCCTTCTCATTCATATCCTGTACTGCTTTGCACACATCGACCACCTTCTCTCCCTCATTGATCTGAATATCTATATTTGCACATACCTTTATCACCTTGGCCGCTTTCACATCCAGCGCCTTCAGTTCGCTGTCTTTTGAGAGGAACGCATTCAGTTCCTCACTGTCCTTGGAATACTTTATAAATCCCAGAACTGGCCTCAGGCTGGAGCGGAGCTTGGCAAGGTCGTCCTCTCCAATCTCGCATGGCTCTATCAGGTTGATCCTGTAGTCGGCCACATATTTCAATATATCCGGATCCTGTACGGACATCATCTCATGCAGCGTCCGCGGACCATCCCTGAACTTCTGGACAGCTTCTTCCTTCCTGTTTCCAAATGGAATCGCAATCTCCGTGGTGTCAAGCTCCCGCAGCTTTTCCGGCCGGACTATCTGCTTCCCATCGTACAGAAAATAGTTGAAGGCGTCCGCGAAAACCTCATTATTACTCATGTATTCCTTCGTAAATACGTCGATCTGACCCAATATCCCTTCTCCTTCCGGTGTATTTCCCATCTGTTTCAGACTTAACAACTCTACAATATTTCCCTGGCGGTATCTCATGCAGAGTTTACTATATGTTATAATATCTCCATGCTGCGCATTACAGGTTTAATGCACATCCACACTCTCTATATCTATATTATACTCTCATACCCATTATAATGTCAAGTATTTTTAGACACAAGTTTTAGTCGTTTCACGCCACTAGACATCTTTCTCTCCCTCTGATTTTTCTTTCCCCCAGAAATCCGTACTATTCGGTCTTTCCCGCCGAAATATGGACGTTTCTTATGGACCCTCATAAGTCCCATGAGAGGAGTTTCGAAGGGACATTTAAGGGTCATGCCCCTGATCAGATATTTCAATTTCCTCAATTCTTCACTTTAAACAGACTAACTGACTTATTTTCCCGTGAACTCACTTTCATTGGACCGACGCGACCTCTGCGGCGACAGAAAGGCGCCCGGGCAGGGGAGCATGCCCCCGCGGGCGCCTTGTGGTTCTTCTTTATGGACTTGTTTGCTGCCGGGCCGTGCGTCAAATCCACTTCATCAGGATCGCGCAGTCTTCTTCGGTCACCTTCAAGCCTTTCATTGCTTCCTCCGTGCTTACATGGAAAAACTCCATGGCATTCTTAACGGCCTCATACAATGTCTCCAGTCTTGCCTCCTGTTTGCCCTCCTGCCTTGCCTTCTCATTCATATCCTGTACTGCTTTGCACACATCGACCACCTTCTCTCCCTCATTGATCTGAATATCTATATTTGCACATACCTTTATCACCTTGGCCGCTTTCACATCCAGCGCCTTCAGTTCGCTGTCTTTTGAGAGGAACGCATTCAGTTCCTCACTGTCCTTGGAATACTTTATAAATCCCAGAACCGGCCTCAGGCTGGAGCGAAGCTTAGCAAGGTCGTCCTCTCCAATCTCGCATGGTTCTACAGTCGCTGCCTGGCCGCGCATCAGATTCATGACTGATCCGCTCAGTCGGGCTTCTTAGCAGCCAACTGTTGCTGTAGCTCGCGGATCAGGGCATCTTTCTCCTGGAGCTCCTCACGGTGAGTTTTTTCCTTCTCCCGGAGCTCCTCGCGATAA
>CANRJU010000317.1 GCA_947631075.1 uncultured Lachnospiraceae bacterium | reverse complement strand
ATTTTTTGCTGCTGTATGAACGAGCGGGGGAAAAACTGCTATTTTGAGGTCATAAACCGGTACAGCGAAATTAATTCATTAGGAAAAATTGTTGCATTTTTTCTAAATTCTGCTATACTATGAGTAGAAGTAAATGATTGCCACTTGCTATACAGGTGGGATATAAGTAGTATAGTTTGTAAATAAATCCCCATCAGTTTTGGTGGGGATTTTTCATAAGGAGAAAAAATGGAAGCAAGACTTGAATACTGCGGTAATTATATAGAAATCACAAATTTCCACCACTCTGTTGATGAAGAAAAAAATGGGAATCCTTATAATTGTTTATTTGATATTAAAGTAAAATCAGGCGTGTTCTCTGGCATTGCAGATGGCTGTGAATATGATTATAAGGAGTTACAGAAATTTATTAAAGCTCTTGAAGATATGATTTTGTTTGAGAGAAAAGAAATAACATTTGTTGAAATAGGATATGGTAATAAGATCAAGTTCAATTGCGATAGATCAGGACATATAAAAGTATCCGGTGATATACAGGGTGATGCAGGAAGCCATATTCTCAAATTTGAATTTATGACCGACCAGACAGTTTTTCCAGAATTTATAAAAGAGTTGAAAAGTTTATAAATTTCCGTTTATTGAACTGACAGTATTTACAATCACAAATAAATAGTAATCTTAGAAATTTCAGGAACAGAACCCTTGAAATTGATGGAGGCATTATGGGAAGGAAAAAGTATTGGATACTGCGACTATTTATTGTGCTTTTTACAATATCCGTATCAGTTGCCATACTTCCTTGTGGGATAATAAATGTTCATGGCTTATTTGGTGAAGTAACCGCACATGTAATAATCGAAGATAAAGAACAAGAAAATATCAGTATTAAAGACATAGGTCATAAAAAAGTCCAAACTGCAAAGGGAATAAACATTCTCAATATTTGGTTTGAATTTCTGATAACCGTTGTCTGCATTAGCTTTTGTGCTAATTTAATGAAACTTCCGCGAGGAGATACTTTAGTTACATTCAAAGTTCGCATGGACGATTAAAACCTTTCTGCAAATAAAAAGCAGAAAGGAGAAATATTGTGTTTGAGCAAGATTATGTAATGAGGCTCATTAAAGAGATGGTGCGGGCTATTTTAAAGCTATTATTTCATATTGATACGGAGTCACCGACCATAGAATTATTGGAAAACAAAGAAGGAAAGGAAACATTGCAAAATCTGTCAGATATGATTGACGATGGTAAAATCAATGAGGCAGAAAATAGGCTATATGATTTAATCAGCGATACAGACATGAATAGCTTAGAAATCGCACTATTATTTTATTCATATTTGAATGACAAAACGGACGATTTTTTAGAAGAAAATGATTTCAGCAGAGATGAAATCAAATTAGGCCTTGAAAATGTTGCTGATCGCTTTGGACTAAGCAGTATTGCAAAAATGTTTTTGACAGATTTTTAATGGGATTGTCTGGTTGTCCGTCGAGAGGATGACCAGACAATTTATATTTATCTTAATTACCATCTGAAAACCCTGTAATTTCAAGACATTTCTACTGCCTTACAGACTTAAATATACGGTCAATAACTAAAAATCCAAGAAAACTTGGCAATATATATTGACAAGAAAACTTGGCAGTGCTATAATGAGGATACGCCAAGAAAACTTGGCAGTACAAATTGGAGGTTTCCATTATGAACAAGGAAGAAATTTTAGCAAAAAGCAGAGCCGAGAACAAAAACAAAGATATCTATGAAATCGAGGTGTTAAAACAGGCAAATTCGTGTGGGATCATCGTGATGGCAGTTCTTGCCGTAATCTTTTTTTCAGTGCAAATCTTTGTAGGCGGTGGTCAAAATTGGGGGATGTGGGCACTTGTTTTCAGCCCAAGTATGGCCACATTCTGGGTGAAATATATTAAACTGAAACGTAAGCATGAGCTTTTGATAGCGATTGCATATACAGTAATTGTTGCAGTAGGCGCTGGATATCATATTTATAATTTAATCGTATCATCTACAATCCTATAAGGTGGTGGATGATATGGATGATAAGCTTATATTAAAAAACCGTCTTAAAGAAGCACGGGCAGAACTGAAAATATCACAGAGCCAGTTGGCCGAAATGGTTGGTGTGTCCCGGAATACAATCAGTTCTATTGAAACAGGGCAGTTTAATCCGACTGCCAAACTAGCTCTCATTTTATGCATAGCTTTGGATAAAAAATTTGAAGACTTGTTTTTCTTTTGATTTGGCAAAACAGAAAATGCAGGAAATAAATCATTTGATTTCCCTTGATTTTACTGCCCAGTCTGCTATAATCAAACTTGTAAATTGTGTGAAAAATTTCACTTTATTTGTGACACAAAAAAGGAGGAAAATCCTCTCCTCGCCAGAGGACTCGGATTTTGCTCCGGAATGGAGGATTATTATGGACCAGATACGATGGATATATCAGGAGGAAGGCGTTTGCGAGGGAGTTTTTAAGAGCCGTTTTTTCCATGACGAAGATGGAAATGACGAGCTGAATATTACCGTGAAAAGTCCCGATCTGATGGAGTGCGCGGAGAAATGCGTGGAGGGGCTGAACAGCCTTACGGAGTCCCAGATCAGCGAGATCTGTCGGGGAATCATAGACTGCGCGCGGGAAATTGTTGAGGATGGGGAGATAGAGCTGCCGGATGCGGCCCATGCGGCTGACATTTTGGAGCAGTGCTGGTTTACGATGCTGTATGTCAACATGCTGCACAGGGAGGATGAAGTCTCCTATGTGCTGGAAGGAGAGGGCGACTGGGGCGATGTGATCGGCGTTGTTGTCAACAATGGCAAGGTAGCTTATGTCGGCGTTGATTATTTTGAGTATATGAAGGATGAGTGAGATAGGAATATCTGAAAGGAGCGAGAATGGAAGAACACAGTAAATTTTTCAAGAGCATTATTGACCAGGACCGCTGCCCGGTCGTCATCTGCAATCTGAAGAATGAGATTATCTATATGAATCCGGCGGCCATAGAAAACTACGCGAAACGGGGCGGCGAAAAGCTGATCGGAGCCAGTCTTCTGGCGTGCCATAATCCGGAGTCGTGCGAAAAGATAAAGCGTGTGACGGAGTGGTTCGCCTCGGACGAGAGCCACAATATCGTGTACACGTCCCGCAATGAAAAGCAGAATAAGGATATTTACATGGTGGCACTCCGGGATGCCGGCCGGCTGATCGGGTATTATGAAAAGCATGAGTACCGCGACCGCGAGACGATGGGAAAATACGATATGCCGGAGTGATTGACAGGGCTCGTGAAAGAATGGTCTTCACGGGTCTTTTTTTGTGAAAAATCTAGTGGGAAATATAAAAAAAATTTTTTTTAAATACATATTGACACGGCGTCAGAAT
>CANRJU010000316.1 GCA_947631075.1 uncultured Lachnospiraceae bacterium | reverse complement strand
CATCGACAACCAGCTCCGCGGCCGTTCCGGACGTCAGGGAGATCCGGGCGAGTCCAGGTTCTACATTTCCCTGGAGGACGATCTCATGCGTCTGTTCGGCTCGCAGAACCTGATGCAGATGTTTAACTCGTTAGGCATGCCGGAGGGCGAGCAGATTCAGCACAAGATGCTGAGCAAGGCGATTGAGAGGGCCCAGAAGAAGATCGAGGGCAACAACTACGGCATCCGCAAGAACCTGTTAGAGTACGACCAGGTCAACAACGAGCAGAGAGAGATTATCTACGCCGAGCGCCGGAAGGTGCTGGACGGCGACAATATGCGCGAGACCATTATCGGCATGATCGACGAGCTGATCGACCGCTATGTCAACGCGGTCATTGGTGACGACCAGCCGCCGGCGGAGTGGAATCTGGAGGAGCTCAATGAGATTCTGATTCCGATGATTCCGGTAGAGCCGGTGACGTACGATCCCGCCAGAGATACGAATATGTCCAAGAACAGTCTGATTCAGGATCTGAAGGAAGAAGCAATGCGGCTCTATGAGAGCAAGGAGGCGGAGTTCCCGGATCCGGAGCAGATTCGCGAGATTGAGCGCGTAGTCATTCTGAAGGCCACGGACAGCCGCTGGATGGACCACATCGACGACATGGACCAGCTGCGTCAGGGAATTGGCTTACAGGCCTTTGGACAGCGGGATCCGGTAGTAGAATACCGGCTTCAGGGGTATGATATGTTCAATGAGATGACCGAGTCCATCCGCGAGGAGACGGTCCGGATGCTGATGCACGTCCGCATTGAGCAGAAGGTAGAGCGCGAGCAGGTGGCTCAGGTGACGGGCACCAACCGGGACGACTCGGCCAACGCGCCGATTGTCCGCAAGACGGAAAAGGTCGGACGGAACGATCCTTGCCCCTGCGGCAGCGGCAAGAAGTATAAGTACTGTCACGGGCGCTGATAGAGAAGGCTATGGAAACGCAGTTCGTAAAGGGAGCATAGTTCGCTTTGAGAACTTAGTTTGCAAAAGAAGCGCAGTTTGTAAAGGGGGCATAGTTCCCTTTGAAGGGAAGATGAGAAATTGTATTAACAGTTTTCTATTGCCCCGTGACACATGCTATATAAAAATAAAGGTGGTGATTTTGTGGTTGAACTGGATAATATCCGAATTGAATTGAGCAGCTTTGAGAAACCACTTCTGGAAGTAAGGGATTCACTTTAACTTAGCGGACAAGAAGCTGAGAATTGAAGAACTGGAACGAAATATGGAAGCGCCGGATTTCTGGGACGACGCCGAGAAGGCCAGCGCGTCCATGAAGGAAGTGAAAGATTTAAAGAGCGTGGTGGAGCGGGCGGATAAGCTGAGCAGCTCCTATGAGGACATCATGACGCTCATTGAGATGGGAAATGAGGAAAATGACGAGTCGCTGATTCCGGAGGTGGAGCAGGAGTACCGGGAGTTCTGTCAGGAATTTGACGATCTGAGGATTACGACGATGCTCACCGGCGAGCACGACTCGGAAAATGCCATTCTTACGCTCCATGCCGGAGCGGGCGGTACCGAGAGCTGCGACTGGGCGAGCATGCTGTGCCGCATGTATGAGCGGTGGGCCGACCGGAAGGGCTTTTCCGTGAAGGTGTTAGATTCCCTGGACGGGGATGAGGCAGGGCTCAAGTCCGTGACGCTGGAGATTCAGGGTGAGAATGTATACGGGTATCTCAAGAGCGAGCACGGGGTGCACCGGCTGGTGCGCATTTCACCCTTTAACGCGGCGGGCAAGCGACAGACGTCCTTTGTGTCCTGCGACGTCATGCCGGACATCGAGAGGGACATCGATATTGAGATTGCCGATGACGACATCCGCATCGACACATATCGTTCCAGCGGCGCCGGCGGGCAGCACATCAACAAGACGTCCTCGGCAATCCGCATCACGCATTTTCCTACCGGAATCGTGGTGCAGTGCCAGAACGAGCGCTCCCAGCATATGAATAAGGACAAGGCGATGCAGATGTTAAAGGCCAAGCTCTTGATTTTGCGGGAACAGGAAAATCTGGCGAAAGAATCCGACATCCGGGGAGAGGTCAAGGAGATCGGATGGGGGAATCAGATCCGCTCCTACGTCATGCAGCCCTACACGATGGTGAAGGACCATCGGACCAATGCGGAAACCGGCAATGTATCCGCGGTGATGGACGGGGATATCGATATGTTCATGAACGCCTATCTGAAGTGGATCAACAGTTAAAAAGGGGAAGGTGCAAATGAAAGAGATTGTTTCATTTTATCTGAGTGGAAAGATATATGGGGTAGAAGTCTCGCATATGAATGGAATAGAGATCTATTCGGACTATATTCCGGTGAATGAATCAAAGATGCTGAGTTTTCTGGGGTTTGTGGATATTCGCGGAGAAAAGATTCCGCTTGTGAATATCCGGCATTATCTGATTCTGCCGCAGGTTCCCGTGACGGATAACACCAAGTATCTGGTGCTTCGGACCGAGCAGGGCCCTCTTGCCTGCATCGCGGACGGAGTGGCGGGGATTTTCAGGGCCGAGGGCGAGAACGTCCAGGATTTTCCTTTTATCATGCAGAATAAAAAAACCGGCTACGCCGATTTTATCGCGAGAAAGGGAGAGGATCTGGTCATTGTCATCAGTCCCGACAGGCTTTTGTCGAAAAATGACTGGCGGTTAATTCACAGCATTATAAAGAAGATGGAAGATGAGGAGCGCGCGGAGCGAGAGAGGCAGCTGGAGGCCGAGAGAAAGAAAAAGGAAGAAGAAGCCAGGGCCAGAGAGGCTGAGGACGAGGCTGCGCAGGGCGCGTCAGGAGGTCAAGATGATTAAAATTGCAGTATTAGGTTACGGTACCGTGGGTTCGGGCGTGGTCGAGGTGCTGAACACCAACGCCAAGGTGATCGCCAAGCGGGCCGGACAGGAAGTGGAAGTAAAATATGTGCTGGATCTGCGCGATTTTCCGGGAGATCCGGTGCAGAGCAAGCTGGTACATGATTACAATATTATCGCGGAGGACCCGGAGGTCTCGATCGTGGTCGAGACGATGGGCGGTACAAAGCCGGCGTATGAGTTCGTAAAGAGAGCGCTGTTGTCCGGCAAGAGCGTCTGCACCTCCAACAAGGAGCTGGTGGCGGCATACGGCGCGGAGCTGGTGCACATCGCCAAGAGCAAGACGGTCAATTTTCTGTTCGAGGCGAGCGTGGGCGGCGGTATCCCCATTATCCGGCCATTGAACCAGAGCCTCACTGCGGATAAGATCGAGCAGATCAACGGTATTCTCAACGGGACGACCAATTATATTCTCACCAAGATGGCAGAGGACGGCTCGGATTTCGCGGATGTGCTGAAAGAGGCTCAGGAGCTCGGCTACGCGGAGAAGGATCCGACGGC
>CANRJU010000315.1 GCA_947631075.1 uncultured Lachnospiraceae bacterium | reverse complement strand
TCACAAACGGGGTGTAGATCTGCGTTTTCTCCCCGTTTACAGTCTTGGTCGCCTTGGATTTATTCTTATAGGATACATGAATCTCCACTTTTCCGCTCTTGCCCAGCATATCCTCTGGATTCATCTTCTGTCCGTCCAGCTTGTAGGTGATGGACAGCTCCACTGGGAGTTTTTTTTCTGTTGTTCCCTGATAGTAGATATCCGCGCCGGAAGTGTTCCAGTTCAGCGCGTCTCCATTCTGGGTAAATGTCTCCTCCCCCTTGACATTTTTGATGTCAGATAACTGGGAGCGGTCCTTTACTCCTCCGGACACAGCGCCGGAATTTTTCAGCCAGTCGGACACCGTGACCTTGGACACACTGCCGTCCGCGCCCGCGTTGACGTACACGGACTCCTGTTTCGTTACCTTCTTTGCGTCCACCTCCACAGTGGGGGTGCTTCCCAATACCAGGCTGAGAACCAGGCCGCCGCACAGGATCGTCCTGCCGATTTTCATACTGCTTTTTTTCATATCAAAACCTCCAATTCTCTGTATTTAATAGTCAAATCTATTAATAATCAATCTTTCTCATATCCCACGTCGTCTTGCAGATTGCCTTGTCGAACACCGTCAGCATGGCCGGCAGCATCACGATTACCACGATCGTACTGATCACCGCGCCCCTGGAAAGAAGGGTACAGATGGATTTGATCATGTCAATGCTGGAGGACACAGTCACCCCAAAGGTCGAGGCGAACAGGCTCATTCCGCTGATGATAATGGACTTGATGGAAGTCCGGTGCGCGATGGCGATGGCCTCTTTTTTGGTCTTGTGCTGCATAGTCCGCTCCTTGTGGTAGCGGCTGGTCATCAAAATCGCGTAATCCACGGTCGCTCCCAGCTGAATGGTGCCGATGACGATGCTGGCCACAAAGGGCAGCGACTCGTGTGTGTAGAACGGCACGCACATGTTGAGGAAAATCGCGAACTCAATCACAACCACCAGAATAACCGGTATCAGAATCGACTTAAAGGTGATCATTATGATGAGGAAAATAGCTATGACGGACACATAGTTTACATTGGCAAGGTCGATATCCGTCACGTCCGCCAGGTCCTTCGTCAGCGGCGCCTCCCCGATCACCATGGAGTCCGGGCTGTAGCCCTTCACGATCTTGTTGATGGAAGCGATCTGGGCGTTGACCTCATCGGTGGCCACCTTGTAATCCGAGCACACGAACTGCAGCTCGTACTCGTCGCTCTGCAAGAGCTCCCGATAAGAGGGCGGAATCATGCTCTCCGGGATGCTGGCCCCCACAAAGGAGTTCATGCCGAGCACCCACTTGACGCCGTCCACATTTTTTATCTCATTCTGCATGCTGTTCTTGTCTTTGACGGACATGCCGTTTTTCAAGAGCAGTACATGCATGGTATTCATGTTAAAATCTTCCTGCAGCTTCGCATTGGCGACCGCGGAGTCCAGATCCTGCGGCAGAGAGCTGGAAATATCGTAATAGATCTCATAGTTTTTATTTCCGTAATAGGCAGGTCCGATCAGCACCACAAAAAGCGCCAAGGCCACCGGCCAGAACTTCACGACTTTTTTCGAGACGCCGTCCAGGCTGGGAATCAGATCCCTGTGGCTGGTTTTCTCAATCGCCTTGTCGCAGCAGAGAATCATCGCGGGCAGGAAAGTGATGCACACGATCACGCCGAGGACAACGCCCTTGGCCATGACAAGTCCCAGATCCATGCCCAGCTTAAATGTCATAAAGCACAGGGCCGCGAATCCGGCAATCGTCGTAATCGAACTGCTGGTCACTGACTTGAACGTATTGGATATCGCGTGGGCCATCGCTCGCTGCTTATCCCCCTCGTACCGCTCCTTGTTGTCCTCATAGCTCTCCAACAGGAAAATGGAATAGTCCATCGTAACGCCCAGCTGCAGAATGGCGGTGAGTGCCTGGGTGATATAGGATATCTCCCCAAATATAATATTGCTTCCCAGGTTGTACAAAATAGCCGTGCCGATCCCGGCCAGAAAGATAAACGGCGTCACCAGGGATTTCATGGTGATGAGCAGGATAATCAGCGACAGTCCCGCCGCCACCGCTACATAAATCGGCATCTCGGAGAGAGCCAGGTTCTTGATATCGGTCACCACGCCCGACATACCGCTGATAAACGCCTGCTTGCCCACAATCTCCCGCATGTGGGTCACGGCGTCCATGGTCGTGTCGGAGGAAGTCGTGTTGTCAAACAGGGCAATCATCATAGTCGCGTCCCCGTTGAACAGTGCCTCCCTCAGCTTCTCCGGCAGCATCTCCTGCGGCACGCTGATATCTACCATATCGTCGTACCAGATAATCTTCTCCACGTGCTCCACGGCCTCCAGCTTTTCCTTCAGAGCCACAACATCCTTGTTCTCCATGCCCTCCACGACTACCATGGAAAAGGCGCCCATGCCGAACTCATCCACCATGGTATCCTGGCCGGACACCGTCTCCAGTGAACTTGGCAGGTAGCTCAGCACATCGTAATTGACGCGGGTGGAAACATACCCGAACGCGGACGGAATCAGCAGCAGGACCGCTGCTATAATGATCAAAATCCGGTGGGACGCCACCCATTTTCCAAATTTAATGACCACCTGTAAAGCCTCCTTTTTACTAAAATTCCCAAAAATGAACTTTGGTCATTTTTATGTCACAATATGCAGTGTATCACAAAAATGACCATCGGTCAACATTTTTTTATTACATTTATAATATCCGTTTTTCCCGCTCCCGCATAAGATAGAAGTAACTACGAAAAAACGGGGCCCGCCATGAATCAGGTAAGGAAAATCGTCCACGCAGATTACGCGCACGGACAGGGGATTATGGGAAATGGCATTAACATAGCCATTGTCGATACCGGACTGTCTCCCCATCCGGATTACCGCTCCCGCATTACCGGGTGGTATGACGCCATTCACCGCAATCCCTTTCCCTATGATGACAGCGGACACGGCTCCCATGTGGCCGGCATCGCCGCCGGCGACGGCAGCCAGTCCCGTGGATTTTATACCGGCATCGCCCCGAAGGCGGGACTGGTGGGCGTAAAGGTGTTGGACCAGCAGGGCAACGGCACCATTGCGGACATTATGCGGGGACTGGACTGGATTCTGAAAAACCGCCGCCCGTTGGGCATCCGCATTGTGAATATTTCCATCGGCTCCGGGGAGAAAAAAAACTTTGACGAGACAAGCGATTTTGTAAAAAAAGTAGATGAACTGTGGGACAGCGGGCTCGTGGTGGTGGCCGCCGCCGGAAACCGGGGGCCGGGGCGCTTCACGGTCAGCGCGCCGGGCAACTCCCGCCGGATTATCACCGTGGGCTCCCACGACTCCTGGCGCGTCCCCGGAAAAGAGGAAATCCGCCATTCCGGGGCGGGG
>CANRJU010000314.1 GCA_947631075.1 uncultured Lachnospiraceae bacterium | reverse complement strand
CCATTCTACAACGTCCTGCCTATGGTCACGGTAACAATCGAATCCAAGGGAACAACCTATCGCTTCACCGGCAGTTATGACGGCGAGCACAGCTTGCCCGCAAAAATATTGAAAAATATTGCGCTTTACAGCGATAAAGGAGTTGAAAATGATGGCTGAATGTGGTATAATCGAATCCAGCAACCCTGTTATGGCAGACTGCGCGCAGAAAGGAGCAGAAATGAAGCAGTCTGAAAAAATAACAGCGATTTACTGTCGGCTCTCGCGCGATGACGAGCTTGCGGGTGAATCAAATTCAATATCCAATCAAAAATCAATCATCTCGAAGTTTTGCCGCGACAATGGTCTAAAAAATCTTCAATATTTTGTGGACGACGGTTATTCTGGAACAAACTTCAACCGACCTGCTTGGACTGAATTGCTTGATAAAATCGAGAACGGCGAAGTTGGAACTTTGGTCGTAAAGGATATGTCCCGCCTTGGAAGAGATTATCTGAAAGTCGGCTTCTACACCGAGGTTCTGTTTGTTGAGAAAGGCGTGCGATTTATTGCTATCAATAACGGAATCGACAGTCAGAATCAACAGGACAGCGACTTCACTCCGTTTTTGAATATCATCAATGAATGGTACGCCAAGGACACCTCGAAGAAAATCCGTGCGGTGATGAAATCAAAGGGAGAATCGGGTGAATACCTCTGTACTAATCCTCCGTATGGATACTTAAAAGACCCCGACAACAAAAAACGGTGGATAGTCGATGAGGAAGCCGCTAAAGTTGTCGAGGATATTTTCAGCCTCTGCGTAGCAGGCAACGGTCCGTCTCAAATTGCAAGGATTCTAAAGAATCAGCAAGTTGAGACTCCAACAATTCACTATCAGAAAATCGGAAAACCCATCAAAAATTGTCTTCCGATGAATGATTATGATTGGGATCAGAAAACGGTCAGCGAAATTCTTGAACGTCCCGAATATCTTGGTAAAACGGTCAACTTCAAAACGCATAGACAGTCGTACAAAATCAAAAAGACCGTTGACAATCCCAAAGAGCAGTGGAAAATTTTCCCGAATACTCACGAGCCGATTGTCGATGAGGAAACATTTAACCGTGTGCAAGAGCTTCGCAAAAACAAACGCCGACCGACGAGAACGGGTAAGACGAATATGTTTTCTGGCATTGTGAGGTGTGCGGATTGCAAGGCAAAGATGTACTACTGCACGACCAACAACTTCGAGAAAAGGCAGGATTACTTTATCTGCTCGACGTCGAGGACAAAGGGCAAAGAAGTCTGTGAAACCCATTTCATTCGGGCGGTTATCTTGGAGCAGGGCGTTCTTCATCATATTCGGACGGTTATGTGGCTTGTCGCCAATTATGAAGAAAAGTTTAGGACTGCCCTCGGAGCAATGCAGAAATCCGAAATGAAGAAAGCTCTTGCAAGTAAGAAAAAGCAGGTTAGCCAAATTGAGCGCAGGATTGACGAGCTTGACAGGCTCTTCAAGAAGGTCTATGAGGACTATGCCAATCAAAGACTTTCGGAATCGCGGTATGAGATGCTGTCGGGCGATTACGAAGCCGAACAGGCTGAACTGAAAGAAAAATTGTCAGCCTTGACCGACGAAATCAAGCAGCAGGAGGAGCAAGCGGACAGCATTGACAAATTCATTGCCAAGGTCAAGAAATATTTGGAGATGACCGAACTGACGCCTGTGATACTTAATGATTTAGTTAAGGCAGTGTATGTTCACAAATCTAAGAAAGTCAACGGCAAGCGTGTTGTGGACATAGATATTTCCTATGATTTTGTGGGAATCCTGCCCAAAAGCCTGTTTGAGGAAATGAAAAACGAACCGATGCAGTGATACATCGGTTCGGGAAACAATCAAAAGTTGTTTTATCAGGGACTACCATTCCCGCCTGCCCTTAAGGGTGAATGCTATGTCGTCCGTTCTCTTTCGGCCTACGGTTCCGCAGTGCTCGGCAAAGCTGTCCTCAAGCTCCTCCGGCGAGGGGCTTGCAAGCCTGTCCGCCACGCCCTTTTCCGCCGGTATATCCGCGCCGTATTTCTCAGCGAGATACTCCGCCAAAAGCGTCTTTAAAAAGATGAGCCCGCCGTTGCCGTCGGTGACGGCGTGGAAGAATTCCACGGCCACGCGGTTTTTGTAGTAGAGCACCCTTATGGCGCACTTTCTCACCTCTAAAAAGCGCTGCTTCATTATGGGGTAGCCGCCGTCCCGGACGATTTCGGGCGACGATGTCTGTTCTAAATAATACCAGAACACCCCGGCGCGCAGCCTTGAGGATATCAGCGGAAAGCGCTTTACCGTTACGTCGAGGGCGGACTGCAAAATGTCGCGGTCTACCGGCTCGTTAAGGTTTGCCGAAAGCCTAAAGACGTTGTGCCAGCCCCGCCTGCGCGACGCCGGAAAGATCAGCGCGGCGTTGTCGAGGCGGCTCCAGTAAAGCGGGTCGTCTGCAAGGCGTCTGTCTAAAAATCTGCCGATTTTGTCGTAGTCGGCGCGGTACTCCTTCAAATCGTAAAGAACGTAGGCGTGCCACATGTTCGGCCGAATTATCAGCTCGGAGCGAAAACCGGCGTCGCAAAGCCGCTTATGCATCATCTTAGAGTCGTCAAGAAGCACCTCGTCGCCGCCCGCAAAGATTAGCGACGGGGGAAAGGCGGCGGAATCCTTATTAAAAAACACCGGCGAGACGAGCGGGTTTTCGCGATCCGCCGAATAGCACTCGGCAAAAAAGCGGACGCGCTCGGTGGTCATCGAGGGGTCGATCTCGCGGTTTTCGCGGTGGGATTTTCCCGAAAGGGTGAGATCCGTCCAGGGCGAAATTGCGACGATTCCGGCGGGCTGCGGCCGCCCGAGCTCGAAAAGCTTAAGGCTTAGTGCATAGCAAAGCCCTCCGCCGGCGCTTTCGCCGCAGAGGATTATTTTATCGGGCTCAAACCCGCTTGATATCAGATATTCATAGGCCGCGGCGGCGTCTTCAAGGGCGGCGGGAAAGGGAAACTCGGGCGCGAGGCGGTAGGCGCAGCAGAACACCCTCATTCCGAAATCGCCGGCAAGAACCGTCCCGAAGCCACGGGCGTATTCAATGTTTCCGCAGGTATAGCCTCCGCCGTGAAGGTAAAGTATCACCCCGGCGCGCTTTTCCTCCTCGGGGATTATCCACTCGCCCTCGAAGCTGTCGAAGGAGCGGCGCTCGTGCCTCACCCCCGAGCGGTGCGCAACTGCCATAAAATCTCCCAAAAGGACATGGGTCTTTCTTGCGGCGCTCAGCGAGCTTTCGGTCATAAAGCCCTTGAGGTATCTGAGGTTGGCCCGTACAAATTTTTCAGTCATCTAAAGTCTCCGCGATACAATTTTTTCGCATAGCGATCAACGGACATTATACCATATGCCGC
>CANRJU010000313.1 GCA_947631075.1 uncultured Lachnospiraceae bacterium | reverse complement strand
CCATCAAAAACTATTTGTGACGCCCCGGCACAAATAGTCGTGTGAAAAATATGCTATCGAGCTTATTTTTCACACTACTTATCTATCTTCTGAAAACCGCACGGCAATACTATTCGCGTGCGCCGTGAGCCGCTCCGCCTCCGCGAACTGAATAATATCCCTATGAGCCGCCTCAAGCGCCTCTCTGGAATACGAGATCACGCTGGATTTCTTCACAAAGTCGTCCACATTCAGCGGGGACGAGAACTTGGCAGTTCCGTTGGTGGGGAGCACGTGATTCGGTCCCGCGAAGTAGTCCCCCAGAGGCTCGCTGCTGTATTCCCCGAGGAAAATAGCGCCCGCGTTGTGAATCCTCGTCATCGTGTCGAACGGGTTCGCGGTGAGAATTTCCAGGTGCTCAGAGGCGATATCGTTCACAGTCTGGATCGCGTCGTCCATATTTTTTGCCACGAGAATATAGCCGAAATTCTCGAGGGATTTCTGAATAATTTCCTTTCTCGACAGCTGCGCCGTGAACTGCTCCGTCAGCTCGGACACCTTCTCCGCCAGCTCGCGGCTCGTGGTCACCAGTATGGCGGACGCGAGCTCGTCGTGCTCCGCCTGGGAGAGAAGGTCCGCCGCCACATAGCGGGGATTAGCCGTCTCGTCCGCCAGCACGAGAATCTCGCTGGGACCGGCGATGGAGTCGATGCCCACATGACCGTACACGGCCTTTTTCGCTAGCGCCACGAAAATGTTGCCGGGGCCGGTGATCTTATCGACCTTCTGAATGGATTTCGTCCCGTAGGCGAGGGCGGCCACCGCCTGGGCGCCCCCCACCTTGATGACGTCCGTGGCTCCCGCGAGGTGCGCGGCCACAAGCGTCACCGGATTGTTGACCTTTCCGTCCTTTCCCGGCGGCGTCACCATGACGATGCGTTTCACGCCCGCCACCTTGGCCGGAATAATATTCATCAGCACGCTGGACGGATAGGCGGCCTTTCCGCCCGGCACATAGACGCCCACGCTCTCCATCGGCGTAATTTTCTGCCCCAGGAGCACGCCGTCCTCCCTGGTCGTAAACCAACTGTTGCGCACCTGTTTCTCGTGAAAATCACGGATATTTTCCAGGGATTTTTTCAGTATTTCAATCAGTCCCGGCTCCACCTGCGCATACGCCTCGTCGATTTCCTCCTGTGTGACGTGCAGCGACTCCGGCGCAAGCCTCACGCCGTCGAACTTCTCCGTGTAGTCGAGGACCGCCTCGTCCCCCCGCTCTCTCACGTCCGCCAGAATGGCGTTTACCTTGTCCTGATACTGGTCGTAATTATTCGGGCTCCGCTTCAGCAGATCCTCCAAAATATTCTTCCTCGAATCCTCCGTTAGTGGAATTATTCGCATAATCAATCCGTCCTTTCCTGTATATGGCGTAAAACAGCGCGCCTGCCGCATTTTTAAATACAATTATTCTCACAAGCCTGCCCTTGCGCCGTCATTTAACCCAGCGCCTGCTTTAAATCCTTCACAATCTTCGTAATCCGCTCCCGCTGCAGCTTCATGCTGGCCTCGTTGACAATAACCCGTGCGGACAGCGGGCAGATTTTCTCCAGCACCTCCAGCCCGTTGGCGCGGAGGGTGGAGCCGGTCTCCACAATGTCCACAATGACCTCCGACAGTCCCACGATGGGCGCCAGCTCGACCGAGCCGTTCAGCTTGATAATCTCCACGGTCTGGTGCTTTTTATTATAAAAATAATCCTTGGCAATTTTGGGGTATTTGGATGCCACCCGGATCACCTGGTTCTTTTTCAAAAGCTCCCTCGCGCTGGCGGGCCCTGCCACGCACATATCGCATTTTCCGAGGCCGAGATCCAGCACCTCTAACACCTTTCTCCCCTCTTCCATAATCGTATCGCTCCCCACCACGCCGATATCCGCCGCGCCGTACTCCACATAGGTAGGCACGTCCGACGTCTTGGACAGGAAAAATTTCAGCCCCAGCTCCTCGTTGACAAAAATGAGCTTTCTGGTCTCCTTGTCCTTCATTTCCTCACAGGTAATGCCGGTCTGTTCGAGCAGCGCGAGCGTCTGCTTCGCCAGGCGCCCCTTGGCCAAGGCAATGGTTATATATCTCATAGGTCTGATTTCCTCCTCAGGCATTTAAGTCAAATTCCGTCACCTCTCCGGTGTCGTCGATGTAGAGAATGGACGACACCTCGTTGCGGCGTCCATACTTTTTGTAGGCGTCTAGCGGCGTCTGCGCGTTCTTGCGCATCAGCCGCACGGAGTGGTTCTCCATGCGCAGATCGTGGCACAGGGAAATGGCCTTTTCGCGGTTGGCGGACCGGTACAGGATCAGAATGTCGGACTCCTTCGCCTCGATTTCCACCTGCTGGCTCTGCAGCGCCGCCATCAGCTCATCGAGCACGAACGCCAGTCCGATGGCCGGCGTCTTTTTGCCGAACTGCTCCACCAGATTGTCATAGCGTCCCCCCGTGACAATGGCGTCTCCCGTCCCGTAGCTGTACGCCTTGAAAATGACGCCGGTGTAGTACTCGTAGTGCGAGAGCATCCCCAGATCGAAGGTGACATGCTCTAACATATCATATGTCTCCAGAATATGATACAGCTTTTCCAGCCGGTCAAGCGCCTCCAGCGCCTCCGGGTTCCCGGTCCTTTCCATGGCCGATAGAATCGTCTCCAGACCGCCGAACAAGTCCGGCAGCCCCGTCAGAAGCTCCTTGCAGGCGGCGGGAATATCCTTTTTCTCCATCATGTCTTCCACGGCAAATATATTTTTATTCGTCAGATAGACCTTGATCTGCTCGATCTCCTCCTCGGTCAGCCGCGCCTCTGCCGCCAGCCCGCGGAACAGCCCCGCGTGACCCACGTCCACCTTGAAATCTTTGAGTCCGGATTTCAACAGGCACTCGATGGTCATGGCGATCATCTCGCCGTCCGCGTCGGAGGAATCGTCGTTCATCAGCTCCGCTCCGACCTGTGTTATCTCGGATAATTTCCCCTGATAGCCGCTGCGGTGGATAAAGGTGTTTCCGGTATAACAGAGCCGAATCTGCATATCCTCGTTCCCATAATATTTCGCCACGCATCTCGCGATGGACGGAGTAATATCGGGACGAAGGACCAGCGTGTTGTTGTACTGGTCGAAAAATTTGAACATTTCCCGCGAATTGACCGTTCCCCGCTGACGGTTGAAAATATCGAAAAATTCAAAGGTCGGCGTCTGTATATCCTTAAAGCCGTACAATTTCATGGCGCGGTGCAGCTCCTTCTGAACCTTGTAGCGCTTTTCGCAGTCCTCGCCGTAGATGTCCCGCACCCCCTCCGGGGTAAATAAAAGTGATTTCTGATATGTATTTTCCATATCGGTTCTCCTTTCCTGAAAGGGCTTGTGATTTTACTGGTAGACCGCGGTGGGCTGTTCGAG
>CANRJU010000312.1 GCA_947631075.1 uncultured Lachnospiraceae bacterium | reverse complement strand
AAATATGGTATACTTATTCTGTAGGTCTGTTCCCGCAGCAGGGAGGGGAGGCGGCGCACGCAGGGAATGTCCATGGAATCAATCACGGATTCCGCGCAGACGTCGCATGCGAGATCCCACAGCTCCCTGTTTTCCCGGGGCTGCAGATACAGATGGGAGAATAGGCAGTGACACAGGCCGTGCAGATACGCCCGGTTGAGAATAACCGGATTTTCGTCAAAGGCGGACAGGACGTACCGGGAGCTGTAGTACAGCTTTTCGCCGTCGGTGGCTGTGGCGCGGATCCGGGGACTGGCCTCGTGGGAGAGCCCGGAGAGGGCCGCGTCCAAAAAACTCATAGACAGGTACAATTCGTTCCGGGTGGTGTTGAGTATGTCACGGCATAGCGCGGCAGCGTCCATGGGAGTCCCTCCTTCCAAAATTTTTTTCATAAACTCATTTTAACAGGTTGAGGCCAAAAAGGTATTCCGACCCCATGACAGCCCCATTTTTTACAGTTGAAAACGCCCGGAGCTGCCTCCAGTCTGGCCGCGCCGGTTCAAGAGATCCATCGCATAGCTGACGGCGGCGGGGGCCTGCAGGGAGAGGGCGAGCTCCTGCGCCTCCCGAATCACACCGGTCTCGGTATTTTCCAGAAAAAAGCGGAGGCTCTCCATGTCCTGTTCGCGAATGTAATAAGAAAAAAGTTCTCTCCTGTGTTCCTGATACCACTGCCGGTACCGCTTTTTGGCATCGGGGGACAGACCGTGGGGGAACCGCAGCCGATAGGATAAAATACGGGCCAGCACATGTATTTCCTCGCTGTAAATGGCCTGGTTAAACAGGCCGTCGTAGCGGGGATAATCGATCTGCGAGTTGTAAAAGCACTGCTTGTACACATATCCCGTCCCGTATCCTACTTCGCTGAAAATCCGGGCGGGCTCATTGGCGATGTATTCATATTCATAGTGCGGAAACAGAAGCATCGCCACGGAGCCGTCCCCGTAGTGTATGGACGCGGTGACTTCCTGGTTGATATCGTACAAAATATCTTTCAGGCAGGAGCACCCCAGCTCGCCCTGCCGCAGCGTAATCCGCGAGAGGCGGGGGCAGTTCTTAAAGGCGCCGTCCTCTATTTCTATGCCGCCGTGCGGCAGGGAAAGGCTCTCCAAAGACCGGCAGTTGTAGAAGGCGTGGCGTCCGATGCACGCGACGTCTGCCGGTATTTCCATTTCTTTTAATTTCCGGTTTTCCGCGTAGGCGTAATCGGGAATCTTGTGGGAAGGCATATTTTTCCTCTTTTCCGTCGGGCGGACAGGGGGCTTTAGTCGGCCCGCCCCATTTCCACCCTTATTTTTCTCATTACTACTAAAGAAAGAATAGCACGTTATAGACTTTTTTACAAGGAAATGATATACTATAATCAGATGACTATGGCAACCGCGCACAAAAGAAATCGGACAGAATTGTAAAGGGTGTTTGGAAATATGAAGTATAATGTTGAGGAGATACAAAATAAAATTCATACCCGTCAGCTAGAGGGAATCGGAGAGCGTCTGGAGGAGGATATCGCCGGGATTCTGAACCGGACCGGGATTTATTTCCGGATTTTCCACCGGGCCAAGACGCCTTTTTCCATCGCGCAGAAGCTGGAGAAGGACGGGTACGGATTCGGGCCGGACGAGAAAAAGCTGCAGGATCTGATTGGACTCCGGGTGGTGGTCTATTACAACGACGACATGGAGATCACCCGGACGATTCTGGAGGAGACGTTTCGCCGGGTGGGGGAGTGGTCCAAGACGGAAAATGCGGAGGAGGAGTTTAAGGCGTCTATTCTGAACGGCGTATTTCTCATTCCGGACGAGTACAAGCGGATTTACAACGGGGACGTGGGCTTTATGCCGGTGGACCTCACTTTTGAGGTGCAGCTGCGTACCATTTCCTTTGAGGGATGGCACGAGATTGAGCACGATATGCGGTATAAGTCCCCCTATGGCGGGGAGTTCTGGCGCAACAACGAGGATCTGTCCCGCACGCTGAACTGCGTGCTGGCGAACCTCGAACTCTGCGACTGGTCCACGCTCAGCGTGTTTGACAAGCTGGCCTACTATCACTACGAGGAGGCCAACTGGGAGATGATGCTGAAGGGAAAATTCCGTCTGCGCTTTGACGCGAAGCCTCTGTCAAAGAAGCTGGTGGATTTTCTGGACGACAATGTGGACGTCGCTTACTGCATTTACCGCTGCCGCCGGGATCAGGTGATTTTTGCCCTGCTCAGCGACGAGCATCACGATGTGATTACTTATGACCTGTTGATAAAGGCGGCCAATGAGGCGGTGGCAATCTATGATGTAAAGAGACAGCGCCGCCTGGCGAAGCTGTGCAATGAGGTGTTGCGGGAGGATCGGACGATCCGCGTGGAGCGCATGGAGCTGAACCCGTTGGATGTGACGCCTTCTTTCCAGCTGCAGGTGACGCTGAGCCACAATCCCGATATGGAGGTGCACTCGGAGTTCATGGCGGCGGTTCAGATGATCGCGGTCTGGGCGCAGGGGCAGTTCCGCAACATTACGGACGATATTCCCATCACGCCGGTGGATTATGAATTTCATCAGGCGGGGTACGACTTGAAGATATTGGGAAATATTTCCCTCGGATTTTACCGGCTGACGCTGGATTATATCGATGTGACCAGGGGAGGCGTGGTCTGGAGGACCGACGTTACCCTGGAGCGCAGCGAGAGAATCCGGATGAAGGTGGACTGTAATTACTGCCACCCTCCGGACAGACTGGTGCGGGAGGGCTTTTCCAAGCCCCGCTTCGTGGATGAGATTTTCCGGCGCATCGGCTACGAGGATGTGATTCCGATGTCGCTGAAGCCGGGCCGCATTCGCTCCATGAGGGATTTGGAGCAGCTCAGCCGCTTTACGGCGGACCACAGCCGGAACCTCCCGGTAATCGTGGCGGTGGAGGAGCAGGACCCGGAGCGGCAGATCAACGTGGCGCGCCTGGCGGAGACGGTGGGGACATACGCCCATGTATTTCTGCTGGAGAAAAAGGCGATTCCCACGATGGTGGAGACGTCGGATTTTACAGAGGAAGAACTGATGGGAGCCGTCTGGGTCACCTTCCGGGACGGAGAGGATAAGTTCTACACCCGCGAGATGATTGCCAATAGCCGATTTGATTTCAATAAATTTGCGTTCGATACCGGTAACGTGTACGAAAAGGCGTTTCGACATAAGCTGGTGCGGCTGATCAAGGAGAAAAACTGCGAGGTATAGGGGCGGCGTCGGGCTGTAAACAGCATGAAAATAAGCCTACCTGAAACGGCTAAGTAACAAGGTAGGCTTATTGGGTTTGTCAAGTTAAGTGTGTAAGTTTTTGTTACCGGTAACTTACACACTTCATTTTATACTCCCGGCCGAATAACTCGACCACCTATCTATAC
>CANRJU010000311.1 GCA_947631075.1 uncultured Lachnospiraceae bacterium | reverse complement strand
CATGAGTGCCATTCACGAAAAGATACTGCGTCATATTGCCGTGGAAAAGAATATTCCTGTTTACAAAATGATGATACGCGAGGAAGATCAGACCTATAGTCTATATCCACAACTGCATTGAAGCACATACACAAAATGACCATGCAAGAACGCATTGTCTTACATGGTCATTTCACTTTTACCCCGGTTGAAGGTTGTCAGCCTAAATTTACTTGTTTTCGTAAATCCCTAAGTTCAACCCCCAAAGACGCGTCCCCTTTTTTTCTCAAATATTTTTTAAACAGAGCTCCCGCTCCATCCTCATCCGCAGTATCTTACGAAAATCATCAGCATGGAAACGGCAACGACCAGAACCGTGGCCGGTATAGCCGACTTGCAATACTTGCCCCATCCGATGACATAGCCGTTCTTGGCTGCCACGGAGGTACCCACTACGTTGGCGGACGCCCCGATCGGAGTAGCGCTTCCGCCCACGTCCGTACCCATAGACAGCGCCCATGCCAGCGTGGAAATATCCACGCCCTGAGCAGCGGATAAAGACTGGATAATGGGAACCATCGTAGCGGCAAACGGAATGTTGTCCACCACGGCGCTGGCAATCGCGGAGAGCCAGATAATGATTGCGACCATTACATACAGGTTGCCGCCGCTGATCCGGCCGATCAGATCGGCAACGACTTTAAGGATGCCCGTCTCCTCCAGGCCGCCCACTACGATAAACAGCCCTACGAAGAACAGAAGCGTCTTATAGTCTACTTTCTTTAATATTTCCGGAATCGCTTTTCCGGACGCGATCAGCGTGACAATCGCGATAAACGCACCGATCAGCGCCACGGTCAGTCCCGTCTGCGCATGGGACACCAGAAGTACCACCGCGCAGGCAAAGATAATGCAGCTGATAACAAAATCCCGCTTGTTCTCAATAGCCTCTTTCGGGTCCGGCATGGCGGCAATGCGCTCTTTTGAAATCTTAATTGTGGCAAACTCCTTCCGGAATACCAGGTAGAAGTAAATAACCACCAAGATCAGGCAGACGCCCGCAATCAGTCCGGTGTTTGTCAAAAAGGAGCTGAAGGAAAATCCCAGCGATGTACCCACGATGATGTTGGGCGGATCTCCGCACATCGTGGCGGAACCTCCCAGGTTGGCGCAGAAAATTTCCGACAGGATCATGGGCACCGGATTAAATTCCAGACGCTTGGCGAGCTCGATCGTGACAGCCGCCAAGAACAGAATTACGGTAATGCTGTCGATAAACATAGCCAATACGGACGACATGACCATAAAGGAAATAAACAGCGCCACGGGCTTGTAGTGCACCAGCTTCGCTAATTTCATGCACAGCCAGCGGAAAAATCCTGCCTTCGCCATGCCCTCTACCATAATCATCATGCCTGCGATGAATATAATCGTCGCCCAGTTGATGCCGCCGGAGGACTCCCCCGCCGCGCCGGATTCGTACCAGAATCCCAGCGTAAAAATACTTTTCACATTAATTACGTTTATGATGGCCTCTACATTGCGCATGCAGATGCCGAATACAATGACCATCGTGCCCAGACCGCAGGCCAGGGTCACGATATGACGCTCGATCTTATCCATAACGATCAGGACAAACATCAAAATAAAAATAACTACCGCTAATACCTGAGCTGCTAACATGTCTTACACGCCTCTTTTCTTTTTCTTAATTCGATATAATTCAAAATTTCTTCCACCGTGCCGTCAATGCCCAGGCGGCTGCTGTTGATACACAGATCGTATCCGCCCGCATGACCCCATTTCACGCTGGAATGGGTATTGTGATAGAGTTTTCTGGTATAGTCGTGCCGGAGCATCTTCTTTTTCGCGAAAGCCTCGTCCAGCTCGTATATTTTCTCAACTCTTTTGACCTTATCCGCCTCATCCGCCAGTATATAAATAGAAATCAGGTTCGGATTGCCCCGCAGCACTTCCTCAGCGCATCTTCCCACAATAACGAAAGATTCGCCGCTCTCTCCCTTTTCCCGGATGTACTCGAACTGCATCTGTGCCAGATTTTCCTCCATTGAGTTGCTATAACCGCGCACTCTCCGGCTCAAAAATGGATTTTTGGGCTTTTCCTCGTACTTCTTTAACTCATCCGCGTCCAGATTCTTGTCATCCGCCATATGGTCCAGAAGATTTCTGTCATATAGCTTCAGATCCAGCTTCTTCGCTACTTTTTCCGCGATCTCGTGTCCGCCGCTTCCGAACTCACGCCCGATCGCAATAATAATCTGTTCCATGGTCATGCCTCCGTTTCCTGAAAAATTTTATACCTCAACAGAAAATATCCTATTATTTTCTGTTGAAAATTCACCGAACTCTATACAGCAGATTCGTCCGCGCTTTCCACAGAACTTTCCGATGAAAGTTCTGTGGAATTTTCTACTGAAAATTCTGTCGAAGTTTCTAATCAACTCTCTGTCGAACTTTCTGTCGAGCTTTCCGTTGATGTTTCTGCGGAACTTTCACCAGAGCCTTCTGCGGACGACTCCGCCCGCGCGCTCTCCCGGCGCAGCTCTCTCACCTTTTCGTCCTGGCCGTTATCCTCGTCCTCGTCGAAAAGGCTCTTGTGCTTCCGGTGCTTTTTGTTGGCGTTGAGCACCGACGCCATCTTGGCCGCCTGATACAAGTCGGAGCTGTACTCCATCAGCTTCTTTTCATCGTTGGGCGGCACATGGTCGCCCCGCGAAATCCTCCGGGCAATCTCCATGATCTTCGCCATGTCCTTCATGCCCTCGCCCGCCTTCTTGGCGGATTCCGCCTGCTCCTTAAGCATTTCCTTCATCTGGTCCGAGAGTTCCAGCGCCGCTGCCTGCTCCTTCTCTTTTTCTTTCTCCTTCGCGGCCTTCTCCTCTGCTGCCTTATCCGGGACAATAGCCGACGCTTCCGCCGCGTATTTTCCCGAATTTGCAGCGCCCGGTATCGTGCCGGTCAACGGCTGCGCTCCGTTTATGCCAGATATATTGGTTATATTTTTCACATTAACCCCTCCTCCACATAATAATATTTTACAACTTTAATTATGATATCACGGTTCTTCACAATCACGCTTTTCATGCAGGCATAAAACGCATGACTTTTTGCGGTATTCATATATTAAATCGGCATCGGAAGGGTTATTTTTTATAATTTCCGGTCAGAAAAATGTCATCTGGCGCACTTGTACTGCAAATCCTCCCAGCGGCGGTCCACCTCGGCCTGGAACTGCTCGATCAGATGCTCGTTCCCCGGCTTGAACAGGTGTTTAAATCGTCCCTGCTCCCGCAGAAAATCCTCGATAGGAAGCTTTTTCTTCGGCTCATACGACAGCGTCCACTTGCCCTTCTCCACCTCGAACAGCGGCCAGTAGCAGGTCTCCACTGCCAGCTTGCAGATCTTCATGATATCCGGCGCGTCGTACCGCCAGCCTCTGGGGCACGGAGTCA
>CANRJU010000310.1 GCA_947631075.1 uncultured Lachnospiraceae bacterium | reverse complement strand
GAAAAAGAATACGGACCGGGACATTTTAAAGGTGAGAAGGAGGATGGGAGCCATCGTGGAGAGCCCGTCCGTGTATATGGACATGACGGCGAGGGACAATATGAGGCAGCAGTACCGCATCCTGGGGCTCCCGTCTTTTGACGGAATCGAGGAGACGCTGCGGATGGTGGGACTGGGCGGCGTCGGGAAAAAGAAGGCGAAGCATTTTTCCCTCGGCATGCGCCAGCGGCTGGGAATTGCTATCGCGCTCGCAGGCAGTCCGGATTTTCTCGTTCTGGACGAGCCGGTCAACGGCCTGGATCCGCAGGGGATTATTGAGATTCGGGAGCTGATTCTGAAACTGAACAGAGAGCGCCAGATCACGGTTCTGATCTCCAGCCACATTCTGGACGAGCTGTCACGTGTCGCCACCCATTACGGGTTTATCGACGGCGGGCGCATTGTAAAGGAAATCAGCGCGGAGGAGCTGGAGGCGGAGACGAGGAAGTGCACCCGGGTGGAGGTAAGCGACACAAAGATTCTGGCGCGGGCTCTTGATGAGAAAAATGTGGAGTACCGGATTTATTCGGACACGGAGGCGGATATCTACGACTCGCTCCCGGTGACAAGGCTGGCTCTTTTTCTCCAGGAAAAAAACTGCGAGATATTTTCCATGCGGGAGCGGGACGAGAGCCTGGAGAGCTATTATATCAATCTGGTAGGTTCCCTGCCGGAGGAAGGGAGGCAAAAATGAGAAATCTGATAGCTGGAGAATGGGTGCGTCTGTGGAAGAGCGGAATATTCAGGCTCGCTCTGATTTTTTCCGTGGGCTTTCCCTGCGTTATGGTGGGCTGCCGGTGGTGGACCGTGATGAAATACGGCGATTTTTATGAAATTGACAGTGTGTCCAGAAATGTTGACAGCCTGCTGTTCGTGGGCGGATTTTACATGGTTTTTGCCCTCGCTATTCTGGTGGGAATTTTTGTGGGAACCGAGTACGCGAATGGAACGATCCGGAATAAAATACTTGCCGGGCACAGCAGGGGGAAGATCTATCTGGCAGAGGGCGCAGTCTGCCTGGGAGGGTACGCGATTTTGTACGTCCTCTGTATTCTGACCACGCTCGGCCTGGGAAATCTCTTTCTGGAAAATTCCCGGTACCGGGCGTCGGAATTTCTGACGCTTTTGGGAATCGGCGTCCTCGCCTCCGCAGCCATGACGTCCCTGTTAATGCTGCTGGCGCTGCTGATTCGGAACCGGTCGTTCGGCTCCGTCGCGTGCCTTGTGACGGTCCTTGTGATGCTCTCCTTGTTCATGTCCATTGACCAGAGGCTCTCGCAGCCGGAATACATTCCGACGGCAGCGGTTCTGCAGGAGGACGGGACCGTGCTGGAGACCGACATGGAGCCCAATCTGTATTATGTGAGGGGCGTGAAGCGCAGCGTGTACGAATTTTTAGATGAGGCGATTCCCATATCCACGCTGTACTATATCGTAACAGACGATACGGGCGAGAATCGGCATCTGGGGCGGCGGACCGCTTACAGCCTTTTGTGGATATTGGCTTGCCCCGCGGTGGGAGCGTTTTTGTTCCGGCGGAAAAAGTTGTTTTAGAGAAAATAATTTTTTTTTCACAAAAATTGAAAAATTATTTCGAAAATTATTTGCTGGAAATTTCACTCATAATTTATTTGCAAAAATAAAAAAATTAAATCGGAGGTCGGGGAAATGCCGCAGGCGTATTTTTGGATTTTGACGGGCGTCATGGCGGGAGTGATTGTTGTTCTTGCCGTTAAAATTTACAGCATGAAGAAAATGGCGGGGGAGATCGGAGACGCCTTGGAGGACTGGCTGGCGTCCGATTCAAACGCCCCGATTTTGCTCTCCGGCGGGGACCGCGCCCTGCGCCGTCTGGCCGTCCGGCTCAACGAGCAGCTGAAAATCATTCGCGGGGAGCGGCTGCGCTACGCGCAGGGGGACAGGGAGCTGAAACAGGCGGTGACGAATATTTCCCACGACCTGCGCACGCCGCTGACGGCGATTCTCGGCTATCTGGACCTCTGGGAGCAGGAGGAACCGTCCGAAAAGCTGCGGCGGTACGGAGAGATTATCCGAAACCGCGCCGAGCTGATGATGCAGCTGACGGACGAGCTTTTTCAGTATTCCATCATCGCGTCCGGAACGGCGGAGCTTGACATGGAGCCTCTGGAGCTCAATTCCCTGTTAGAGGAGAGCGCAGCCGCCTTTTATGAGGAGCTCACCAGGCATCACATCGCGCCGGAAATTCGCCTGCCGGACAAAAAGGTGATCCGGCAGGGGGACAGGCGCGCCCTGCTCCGGGTATTTTCCAATTTATTTGCCAATGCGGTCAAATACAGCGGCGGCGATCTGACGATTGAGTTAGGGGAGTCGGGCGAGGTCACCGTTTCCAACAGCGCGCCGGGGCTTTCCGAGGTGCAGGCGGGACGGCTGTTCGACCGGTTCTACACGGTGGAGGCGGGGAGAAATTCCACGGCGGAGTACAGAGAGGGGAGGCTTGTAATCCGCCTGTCCGTGCCGGGTCCCTGCGGCCGGGTGGAATAAGTGCTGTTTCCGTCAGAATATCCGTTTTTCTGGCGCTGTTTTTGGCGCAGTTCTTGCATTTAATACTTGACATAGGGCTTCCCTATATGCTACAGTAAAAAAAATCGGTTTTTCCATCCGGCCGGGGATGTTGGATGCGAGAAGATGTGAAAAAGGTTTCCCACTGTGCGGCAGAGGGATTTTTTTTAGTTGAACAGGAGTTGAACAAGGAGGAAAATCCTCTCCTCGCCAGAGGGCTCGGATTTTGCTTCGCAAAACAAGGAGGATTGACATGAGAGAGAAATTATCCCAGATTCTTGAAAATGCCCTGGGGCAGATTGATCAGTCTGCCGAGCTGGATAAGCTGAACGACATCCGGGTGGCATTTTTAGGGAAAAAAGGAGAGCTGACGAGCGTCCTGAAATCCATGAAGGACGTGGCGCCGGAGGATCGGCCGAAGGTGGGCCAGATGGTCAACGAGGCCAGAGAGAAGATTGAGTCAAAGCTGGAGGAGAAAAAGACGGCTTTTGAGAAGAAGCTCCGGGAAGAAAAGATGAGGGCGGAGGTCATTGACGTCACGCTGCCGGGACGCCGGATTGAATTGGGACACCGCCATCCGAATACGATTACATTGGAAGAAGTGGAGAAAATCTTTATTGGAATGGGCTACGAGGTCGTAGAGGGACCGGAAGTAGAATATGATTATTATAACTTTGAGGCGCTGAACATCCCCGCCAACCACCCGGCGAAGGATGAGCAGGATACATTTTATATCAATGACAAGATCGTGCTGCGCACCCAGACGTCGTCGGTGCAGGTTCATGTGATGGAAAAGGGAAAGCTGCCTATCCGCATGATCTCGCCGGGCCGCGTGTTCCGCAGCGACGACGTGGACGCGACCCACTCGCCGTCCTTCCACCA
>CANRJU010000309.1 GCA_947631075.1 uncultured Lachnospiraceae bacterium | reverse complement strand
AGCGACAATGCTCTCCAATCGGGATTTTTGAGCAGTTTCACGGGTAGCCTCCCGCCTAACTTTCTGAGCAGCTTCTTGAACCCTCTTTTCAATTACATCCTGCATGAGTTCTTCCATTGCTTTACACATAGAGTCATCCCTCCTAATTCTCGCATACAATTCTAGGTTTGCCTGAATACTGACTTGAAATACAGCATCGGCATTAGCTTTGTCGCCCTGCTTGGTGAGCGCGGCGGATTCCATCAAAAACTTTCGGACATCCTGCTCCTTGGCGTCACGGGATAAAACCCGGAAAGCGCTGTGCCTATCTGCCTCAAGCTGTTTCATAACAACAATCTGCGTGTCAAACATCAGCCTGCCTTTTATGTAGTAAATCCCCGGATAGGGCTGTTCAATAGTGCGTCCGGACTCCTCCAGAGCCTTAAACAGCTCCCTGGGGTATGTGTCGCGGAACAAAGAAATTGTGATCTGATCCTCAGGTATCTGATTTACATTTTCCCCCTGTGCCTTGTACATACAGCCGTATCCGCATACCTTGAAAAAATCATCAATCGATAGCTCCTGATTCGGGCTTTTGTACTCCAAGATGTTATACTGCTTAAAAATCCTGCCGACCTCATTGTCCAGCCGGGCGCCCTGCTCCTTCGTAACCACCAGCATGTCAATCCGGGTAGGTTCCTTGAACAGAGTGTACTCAATAGTAAAACTAAGCTCCGCCCTCTCAAACCGAAACTCCAGCTCGGTTGCTCCGTAAAAGCCCGGATGATAATGAATCTTGTCCGTTGTATCTCCCATAACTCGCCCCCTATGTAAAAATCTTATATTGAGTTATATTATATCATCTCGACTATCGTCTCGATGAGGATGCTCGTCAAATGCCGCTTGGCGCAAGCGCCATCGTCACTTTCCTCGTCATTATATCATATCTCTATAAGTTCGTCTATGATTTTTTAATGTCAAAAATCAGGCACCCCCATGCCCTCAAACCCTGTGAACCGAACGCGTAGCCCTGTGAACAGTCGTATAGTCTTGTAAAAAACAGTCGTGTAACTCTATGAACGGTCATCCCACTGCCTCTGTTATATAATCGAGTAGGAGGCGGTGATTAGCCGCCGTCCTCTCACACCACCGTGCGTACCGTTCGGTACACGGCGGTTCCTTAGTTTTCACATACTTTCAGATAATAGTCTGTCATAGAGATGTATCCCAGACTGGCTATTTCTTGTTTGGTCAGTACACTGTTTAGCATAAGTGCCGAACGCCATGTTCCTTTTCGGCTGTTCGCCATTTCATGCACTTTCCATTTCGGAAATCCGTATTTCTTTATCATACGGTATCGTGTTTTGACTTTCTTCCATTGTTTCCAGTAGATTGCCCTTATCCTATGTCGCAGCCATTCGTCCGTATTTTCGAGCAGTCTTTTCATATCAGCAAGCGAGAAATAATTTACCCATCCTCTGACAAACTGCGTCAGCTTCATAGCTCTGTATTCATTTCCCCATCCGTTACTTCTTTTTGTCAGTTCTCTGATTTTATCTTTCATCTTTGCCACTGACTTTGGATGTACCCGAAATCTGCACTTCCCTTTGTGACGGTAAAATGCATATCCAAGATATTTCACTTTACTGATATGTGCCACGCTTGTTTTCTTTCGGTTCACTTTCAGAAAAAGCTTCCCCTCAATAAACGGAATGATGTTTCTCAAGGTTCTCTCTGCACTTTTCCTGCTTTTACAGAATATCATGCAGTCATCCGCATATCGCACAAATCTGTGCCCCCTATATGCCAGTTCCCTGTCCAGCTCATTCAGCATGATGTTGCTAAGTAACGGACTTAACGGTCCACCCTGTGGCATCCCTGTTTCCGTCTTTTCAAACACCCCTCTGCTGATAACCCCTGCATTGAGATATTTGTGTATCAGCGATATTACCCGCCCGTCTTTAATGGTTCTTGATAACACTTCGATCAGCTTGCTCTGGCATACCGTATCAAAGAATTTCTCTAAATCCATATCCACGACATACACATATCCATCATTGACGTTCTGCTGACATTGTTTCAGTGCGTCATGCGCACCTCTTTTTGGTCGAAAACCAAAACTGTTCTCTGAAAACTGTTCCTCATAGACCGGGGACAGCACCTGTGTGATTGCCTGTTGAAATACCCTGTCAACCACTGTTGGTATTCCCAGTTTACGAAATTCGCCTTTTGTTTCTTTGGGTATCTCTACCCTGCGGACTGGGTTGGGTTTGTATTTCCCATCCTTTAACTGCTGGATTAGTCGCCTTTGGTTATCTCTGAGGAACGGTAGAAGTTCATCTACGCTCATCCCATCGACACCGCCTGCTCCTTTGTTCGATTTTACTTTTCTGTATGCATTATTTAGATTAGTTGGTTGTAAAATCTTCTCCATCAGCCTGTCCGTCTGAAAGTCTGTGATGATGCGGTTGTTAAAATGCGAACTGGTTCGCAATGCAATCCTCTGACAGGCGGACACTTCTGCATACTCTTTCGATTCCGTCGATACCATTTGCAGATAGTCCTCAGTATGAAGTTGTCTGTCCTTAAATCTGTCATTGGTCACATTCATTTACTCACATCTCCTAAAGTTCAGTCCTTCCCATTATGTTTGCAACCACAATGGTACTATGACCTCTGCTGACTTCTCGCCATTCGTTGTTACTACGGATTTCATGTGCATTTGTTGATGCAATTCCATCCGCTAACGAGACCTCCCCAGGTAAGAACGCAATCTTTCGCTCCATCCATCTGCCACATTTACTACAGTTAATTCCGGGTAGTTATTGGACTTCGACTTGTTTTGCAGCCTTATCCTTAACTGTAGCCTGATGTGATTTCTGTTCGTCAGACCAGAGCTTTGTCTCCAGCTTTCTTCAGATTCCACCTCACGATGGACACCCTTGCTCTTGGCTATACACTTCCCACTACCAGGGCGTGTTACGGACAAAAAACCCGTTCTTGCGCGACCCCGTGCAAGAACGGTTTTTTATTATCCGCACAATATGAACTTTATAATAACAACAAACCTATATTTGATATTCCTCTCGCATTTCAAATCAGTTTTTAAAGCTGTGAATCGGAGCCGGAATCCGCCCCGTCCGGGTGACAAAATCATCGCAGGAGAAGGAATTGACCGGCATTATCGGGGCGTATCCCAAAAGTCCCCCGAACTCGGCGCGCTCTCCCACGCCCTTTCCCTGCACCGGAATCAGCCGGACTGCCGTCGTCTTCTGGTTGACCATGCCGATTGCCATCTCGTCCGCGATAATGCCGGCAATGGTCGTCTCCTTCGTGTCGCCCGGAATCGCGATCATGTCCAGTCCCACCGAGCAGACGCAGGTCATGGCCTCCAGCTTCTCCAGAGTCAGCGCGCCATCAGTCACCGCGTCGATCATGCCCTGATCCTCGCTGACCGGGATAAACGCACCGCTAAGCCCTCCCACATAGG
>CANRJU010000308.1 GCA_947631075.1 uncultured Lachnospiraceae bacterium | reverse complement strand
GATCACCACGATTTTCTGATGATCCCTGAAATTCATAAATAACTTGCTGACGTACTTGTGTATGGGATTGAACACCTCCACCTGGAATCCCTCCTGGCGGAGCTTCATCGCGAAATCCGTCGGCGTGCGCAAAAGAGCCCCAAAATCGTCATAGAGGAACTTCACCTCCACGCCCTCTTTTATTTTTCTCAGCAAAATCTCGTGGAGCTTGTCCCACAGCGCGCCCTCCGCCACAATGAAAAATTCGATGAAAATAAATTTCTCCGCTTTTTCCAGATCCTCGAAAATATCCTCAAAGGCGTCCTCGCCAAATTCATAATATTTCGCCTGATTATTCCTGTAAATGGGAGAACCCGCCGTCTGCATAAACCGGGACATGCGGGACGTCACCGGGTGCTTTGCCGCGAACTCCTCCAGAAGCTCCTCGTCCGGCTCAAGCTGCCTGTCCACCTTCCGGATCTGGGCCCGGATGCGCTGGTTCAGCTTGTTCTTCTTCCCCACCTTCCCCCACAGGGAAAACATAATATTCCCGGAAATGGGAAGCACCACAATAATACACAGCCAAGCAAACTTGTAGGAAATGCTCCGGCTGTCATTGGTCAGGGCCAGAATCGCCGTCACCCCAAGGACCTCCATCAAAATAAAAAACAGGGCAAAATATTCCCTCAGAAAAAAAGGCAGCAGCAAAATAATCGCGAACTGAAACGCCACTAAAAGGGCCACCACGCAGGCGCGCAGAAAACCGCTCAATCGGTTCTGGACCCGCCCTTTCAGGCCCTGAAGGTATTTTAAAGGCTTAATTCTCTCCCGGTACTCCATAACTTCCCTCCGAATTTTTCTCCCTTAACATTGTACCACAAATTTTCCTTTTATGATATACTTTTTTTGTAACCGCCGGAAACGGCTGTAAAATAATCGGAATTGACCATGAAAAAGCGGCGAATCGCTGTAAAAAATAGCCGACAGCCGCGAAAACACCATAAATACCACCAGAAAGGAATGGATACGCCCCTATGAAGCAATTTACTCGCGCCGCCGACATACCGGCCCCCACACTGAATAACTGCCTGACCGCCATCCAGAGGAAAATGGATGTATGTGTATTTGACATCGAAACCACAGGCCTTTCTCCCAAGGTTTCCTCCGTCTACCTCATCGGCGTCCTCTGTATGGAAAATGAGACGCCGGTAATCCATCAGTGGTTCGCCGACGACTACACCAGCGAAAAAGAACTGCTCATAGCCTTCGCCGGATTTCTGGCCCCCTTTTCCGCCTGCGTCCACTACAACGGGACCACCTTCGACATCCCCTATCTGGAGAGCAAATACGAGGAGCACGGCCTCCCCTCCCCTTTTCAGGGAAAAGAGAGCCTCGACCTGTTCAAGTACGCGAAAATGCCAAAAAAAGCCCTTTCCCTGGCCAATAAAAAGCTGGCCACCGTGGAGCGCGCCCTCGGCTTCCACCGGAACGATACATTCAGCGGAAAAGACTGCATCGACCTCTACACCGACTATATGCAGCAGAAATTCTTTCGGGATTCCCGCTCCGGGGAATGTCTGGAAAAGCTGCTGCTCCACAACCACGACGACCTGGTGGGAACTCTGTACTGCGCCCCCCTGATCTTCTACTCGGAGTACCGCCCGGAAAATCCCACCCTGTCCTACGAGGAGGACGCCGCCGTCCTCTCCGATTCCATAGACGGGTATTTCCCCGTGCCCCTGCGGCTCACACAGGCAATCTTTGAGGGCTCCCGCGTCACCTGGCGCATCCCGTTCCACAGAGGCGTCCTGTATCATTATTACCCAAATTACAGAGACTATTTCTACCTGCCCGAAGAAGATACCGCCATCCACAAAAGCGTCGGAAGCTATGTGGATCCGGCCCACCGGAAACCCGCCACCGCCTCCACCTGTTACACGAAAAAAGAAGGGGTATTCGTACCCCTTCCTCCCCGGTTCACCTGGGAAAATACCGCCCTTTTCCAGCCCAAAAGGAACTCGCCCCTCCACTACTTTCTGAGGGATGATAAGCAACTGCCAGACAGTCTGGCGCTGACCCAATGGTTGAGAGCGCTGTTCGCCACGCTGTAATTCACGGTGAAACTGTGTTCACTGTGAAACTGTGATACACTGCGTAGCTGTGTTTCACTGCAAAGCTGTGTTTCACTGCAAAGCTGTGATTCTTTGACGCCGCCGTGCAATTTAATTCCATGTAAGCGTCTTATACTCGCTGGACTTATCTCGATCCAGAAGATCTTTAATCGCCTGTTTTGGCGCCTTATTGTCAAACAAAATAGCGTTGATCTGCTCCACGATCGGCATAGTCACATGATGCTTATTCGCGAGCGCCATAGCCGCCTGGGCACAGTTCACGCCCTCAATGACCTGGCGGATTTCCTTCTTCGCCTCGTCGAGCGTCTTTCCCTGTCCCAGCATATAGCCGCAGTTGTGGTTCCGGCTGTGGGTACTGGTACATGTCACAATCAAATCCCCGATACCGGAGAGCCCGCAGAAAGTCTCCATCTTACCGCCCAGCTCAATCCCCAGCCTGGAAATCTCCGCGATGCCGCGGGTCATAAGGGCCGCCTTGGTGTTGTCCCCCAGGCCCATACCGTCCAGAATCCCCGCCGCCAGCGCAATAACATTTTTCAGAGAGCCGCCGAGCTCAATGCCGATCATGTCCGGGCTCGTGTACACGCGGAAATTATTTCCCATAAACACGTCCTGCACAAAGCGCGCCGTCTTTCGCGTCTTGGCTCCTACTACAACTGTAGTAGGCACTCCTTTCGACACTTCCTCCGCGTGGCTGGGGCCCGACAGAACCGCCACGTCCGCCATCGGAAGCTCGTCCTCCAGAATCTGGCACAGCGTCATCAGAGTCTCCTCCTCGATGCCCTTCGCCACATTCACAATAATCTGCTTTTCTTTAATAAACGGCTTCGCCAGCTGCGCCGTCGAGCGCACAAAGGGCGACGCCACTGAAAATACGATAATATCCTGTCTGGTGCACGCCTTCTCAATATCGTCCTCGATCACAATGCTGTCCGGCAGCTTCACGCCCGGCAGGCGGTCCACATGCTCTCTGTTCTCCCGCAGCATGTCGATCTCATCCTGGATTTTGGACCACACCGTAACCTTGTGTCCATTGTTGGCGCAGAGAACCGCAAGCGCCGTCCCCCAGCTTCCCGCTCCCAGAAAACTCACCCGTTTCATCTTCGTCTATTCCTCCATTCCGCCGCCAAAGCAGCTCATTATTTTTTCTCGCCCAGCTTGCGCTCCGTCCCGTTCAAAAGGCGCTTGATGTTGCCGGCGTGCTTAAAATACGCCAGCGCCGTAAACAGGACCGACACCGCCATCATGTAGACAAACAGCCCGCTCGCCCGGTACTCCAATATCGTGTAGACCGGAAAGAACCACACCACGATCAGCGAACCCAGCGACACGTACCGGGTGATGGCCACCACGACAATAAAAATCAAAAGTCCCAC
>CANRJU010000307.1 GCA_947631075.1 uncultured Lachnospiraceae bacterium | reverse complement strand
GAGGTAATCATTATGATAGTACAGCACAACATTACATCTATGAACGCTAACAGGCAGTTAGGTATCGTAGGAGGAAACTTGGCAAAGTCCACAGAGAAGCTTTCCAGCGGTTACAGAATCAACCGCGCAGCAGATGATGCAGCAGGCTTGGCAATTTCCGAGAAGATGAGAGCTCAGGTCCGCGGTCTTCAGAGAGCATCTGACAATGCACAGGATGGTATTTCTCTTATTCAGACGGCTGAGGGCGCTATGGATCAGCAGCATGCAATCCTTCAGAGAACCCGTGAGCTGCTCGTTCAGGCTTCCAACACTGGTGTTCTGGATGGCTCGAAAGAGAATGACTTCCAGAAGATTCAGGACGAGATCATTGAATTGAAGAAAGAGTACGGGCGTATCAGTACTGATACAGAGTTCAACAAGAAGAAATTGTTGGATGGTTCTTATAAGGATCAGGCTTTTCAGGTTGGCGCTAATTCTGGTCAGAGCATCAGTGTAAGTATTAACCTTGTTAAATGGCAATTGAAAGATTTTGCGGAAGGTAGTGAATTGAAAGATGGCTATTACAGTGAGTATACGGGTAGTGCGTTGGTGAGCTCAACAGATTTTGATAACAATGGAATAGCCAACACAGGTTCGGCAAATGCAAAGAGCGGTAAAGCTGATGCGCTTTCTGGTTTGATCGATACTGTAGATTCGATGATTAAATCGGTTACTACTGAGCGTTCAAGGCTGGGTGCTATCCAGAACCGTCTGGAGTACACTGTTAAGGTGGATGACAATACGGCTGAGAACATGCAGTCCGCAGAGAGCCGTATCCGTGATACTGATATGGCTGATGAGATGACCCGGTTCAGCAAGGAGAGCATTCTCCAGCAGGCAGCTACTTCCATGCTGGCTCAGGCTAACAACGCAAATCAGGGAGTACTTTCGCTGCTCCAGTAATAGTGTTCATAATAAGGAAGACAGTAAAGTTGTACCATGTATGATGGATCGAAAGGATATCTTGGTGGTTTCTATCTGGATATCCTTTCTTTCTATAAAAATAATATTTTGGTTTCATGTTCCTGCACTTTGTTCAGAATGCAGGAACATGGAACTATTCAATATTGATGGAATGATAATGGAGGAGCAAAATTTTGGAGTTTCCAGAAACTTTTTTTGAGGATGAGGTGAGAGAAGGATTCTATGTGCCTGGTATGATGAAACGGGTGTGGGCAGCAAATCTGGAAATTTTTGACATGATTAGGAAAGTGTGTGAAAAGTATCATCTCTCATACTTTGCCGAGTGGGGGACATTGCTCGGCGCTGTGAGACATAGAGGGATGATTCCGTGGGATGATGACTTTGATATTTGCATGAAGCGGAGAGATTATGAAAAATTTCTGGAGATTGCTAAGGAAGAACTGCCAGAGGGATGCTGGGTTGTGAGTTATCGTATAGTAGATACAGAAAATATGGTTAGTAAGGTTGTCAATTCTCACGCACCCTTGATTCCCCTAAAAAAATATCCACAGTTTCACGGTTATCCATATCGTTCATCTGTTGACATATTCGTTCTTGATTTCTTGCCAAAGGATCCAGAAGCGAAACAGCGCATTAGGGATATGTACAATTTGGCAGGGCTAATAAGATATCATGTTAATGGTGAAAACAACGATTCCAAAGAAGTGAGACAGCTTCTCCGTAAGGCAGAACAACTTTTTGAAATAGAGATTGACAGAGAAAAACCGCTCAGACGTCAGTTTACAAGAGCGTTAGAAAATATGGCAATGGGTTTTAAAGAAGAAGAATGTGAGGAAATAACAAACATTCCCCTTTATCTGAGGCAACAGGATTACAGGATGCCGAAAGAGTGTTATGCCAGCGCGATAGAGCTTCCGTTTGAAAATACGATTATCGCTGTACCTGCCTTCTATGATACGTTGCTTGTGAAAAAATACGGTCCAGATTGGATGAACCCCGTTCGTTCGGGTGGTTCTCATGGATATCCTACCTATGTAAACATCCATAAGGGGGTAGAGGATGATGCAGGTATTGAACCCCTGCAGTACCACTTTCCCAAGAACCTTTTAGAGAAATCTGATGCTGGAAATATGGATAGGTTGCAAAAAGAGACCATGAAAGACAGGGTAGGAGCTTTTCTGCCATTGTTTGCAGAGGCTCATGGAGAGCTTCGGCGTTTGATGGCAGAAGGTCAAACGGAAACAGCGGTTAGTCTTTTAGGTGAATGTCAGAATATGGCCATTCAGTTGGGTACATTGATAGAAGAAGAAAGAGGAGGCAACCATCCGATAGTTGTGTTGCTGGAGCAGTATTGTGAGCAGATATTTCAAATCCATCAGAAGTTGTTTGATATGATGGGAAATCTGGAAGGACCGACGATGGAACAAAGGAATTCTGTATTAGGAAATTTAGATATTCTGACAGAATTCGAACGCAGTTTTGCAAGTAGTATTGAGCAGAATCTGAAAGAAAAAAAGAAAGTTCTTTTTTTGCTTTATAAACGAAAAGGCTGGTGTACCATGGAAGAACTTTGGAGACGAGCCTGTGCGGATGAGGATGTGGAAGCCACAATCATTCCTGTACCCTATTATTACAAGGATGATTTTGGTAATGTAAAAAAAAAGGAGCCTCATTGCGAGACGGATTATCCACCAGAGGTCAGTCTTACATCATATGATGCGTATGATTTTGAAAAGCAGCGACCGGATGTTATTGTGACCCAGTATTTCTTTGATGAGTACAATTATGGATTGACGATTCATCCGTTCTTTTACACGGAGAATCTGAAAAAATTTACGGACAGGCTGGTCTGCATCCCGCCTTTTGAAATGGATGAGGTGGGGGCGGAGGATGAGAGGGCGCGCGTTACTTTGAGAGAGTTCTGCAACACTCCGGGAATGGCAAATGCTGACACGATTCTTGTGCAGTCAGATCAGATGAGAAAAGTCTGTATAGAGCTTCTGACGGAACTTGCGGGGGAGGACACAGAACCAATGTGGGAAGAAAAGATTGCTGTGTGGGGACCGATGTACAGTGAAAAGAAAAATAAGCCGCTTCGGGAGAGCGGCGAAAATGGCGTGCCAGAGGAATGGCTCGAAGCAATTCGGAAACCGGATGGCAGTGAGAAGAAAGTGATTTTGTATGTGATCAGCGCCAGCGTCTTGTTTCAGTACGGTGTGAAGGCTGTGGAGAAGATGCGAGAGGTATTCGGGTTATTTCGGGAGCATCAGGATGACATCGCCATAATCTGGAGGCCGGATATGAATGCCAGGGAGCTTCTGCGGCGGTCCAGGCCGGAGGCGTGGCCGGGATACCGGGATCTTCTGCAAGAATACCGGGAAGGCGGATGGGGCATTTACGATGATTCCCCGGATGCGGAGCGGGCTATGAAATTTTGCGATGCTTATTATGGTGACGGGAGCGCGATGGCGAACCGGTGCCATGTGCTGAAAAAGCCGGTCATGATTCAGAATGTGAACATACGGGACAGTAGTT
>CANRJU010000306.1 GCA_947631075.1 uncultured Lachnospiraceae bacterium | reverse complement strand
TCGATGGACATTCCGGTGCGGACGTTAGAGTGCTGCTCCGGCGATCTGGCCGACCTCAAAGTCAAGTCCATTGACGTGGAGGCGTGGTCGCCCAGACAGAAGAAATATTTTGAGGTGGGAAGCTGCTCCAATCTGGGAGACGCCCAGGCCAGACGGCTGAAAATCCGCGTGACCGGAGAGGGCGGCAAGTATTTTGCCCACACGCTGAACAATACCGTTGTGGCGCCTCCCCGTATGCTGATTGCCTTTTTGGAAAATAATCTGAACGCCGACGGCTCAGTGAATATACCGGAACCGCTGCGGGCGTATATGGGCGGCATGGAAAAAATCGAGACGAAACGATAAATTTTCAATATACATGTTGAACCAGATACATGATGAACCAGCCATTGGAGAATTAGTCGCTGAACGGCATAATGCAGAATGAAAGCAACGAAGGCAACAATAACAGTAACAGAACAGGGATGATAGACGTGAGGCGGAAAAGGATAAAAGACAGAATACGGGCAGTGGTTCTCTGCGCCGCGATGATTTTGGGTGCGGAACAGGTGGCAGGCGCGGGAGGCGCCGCCCTGGCCGCAGAGCAGGCAAGCCAGACAGAGCAGGCAAGCCAGACAGAGCAGGCAAGCCAGACGGAACAGGCAAGTCAGACCGGACAGACAGATCCGGGGGATCAGTCCGGTCCGGTAGAAACCGAGGCGCCAGAGCAGACATCGGCCCCGACAGAAACCGAGGAACCGGGGGAGACATCGGCTCCGGCAAAGACCGAGGAACCGACAGAACCGACGGAACCGGAGCTGCCGGTCCTGCAGTTGGGACAGGAGTCCTATCCGGCGCTGGTCCTCGGTTCCGAAGGCGCTGTGATTGAAAAGCCGGAGCAGGAGGGGACAACCTGTCAGTATGAGTCCGGGGACGCCGGCGTTGCCACAGTAGACGAGGAAGGCCATGTGATACCCGTAGAAGTCGGGACGACGCGGATTGTGGTGACGGTGACGGAGCCGGGCGGCGAGGTCCGTACATATGAGATTCCCATCGAGGTGGTGCGTCCTCATTTTGCATTGGAATCAACAAACCTCGCGAAAGGGTGTTCCATGGTTTTAGCGTGGGAGGACGCGGGCGAGTACGACATGGCATGTTCTTCTTCTCACTCCTCGATAGTCTCCGTGGAGAGTTCCGAGCCGGGGCAGGGCGTAAAGATCAAGGCCCGGAAGAAGGGATCGGCGGTCATTACGGGGACGTTAGGAGAAGTATCTTTCCAGTGCGCCGTCACAGTGACCGACCCCAAACTGAAAAAAGAATACGGATTTTATGAGAAAAATAAAAGTTTCACCCTCAAAGTGACCGGCTTAAACAAAGCCAGCGCCCCGAAGTGGGAGGCGGAGGACGGCTATGCGTGCACTGTGTCTGACAAGGGAAAAGTCCGGACGAAAAAAATTGGCAGCGAGGAAATCTACTGCCATGTGGATGGAAAAACGCTGAACTTTTATCTGGCTGTCAGCACAAAGACAGCCGTAGAGGCCATGCGCTACGGATTCAAACAGATCGGAAAGAAAAAATACAGTCAGGCGCGCCGGATGAGCCGGAACTACTATGACTGTTCTTCCTTTGTGTACCGCATATACCGCCACGCCGGCAAATACCTGGTGAGCCGTTCATCCTGGGCGCCGGTAGCGGCGGATATCGGACACTATTATGTAAAGCGGGGAAAGCGGATCAAGGCCAGAGGCCGCACCTACGATGAGGAGGATCTGCGGCCCGGAGACCTGATCTGCTGGGGCGGAAGCCATGCCGCCCGCAACGGCCGTTATAAGCGGATCTACCACATTTCCCTCTATATCGGGAATGGAAAGACCTTAGAGAGCAGCTCCACCTATAACAACGTGGTCATACGGGAACGCAGCATCCTGAAAAAGAGCCAGATCCCGGTAGTGGTCAGACCGTAGCGTTTAGTCCCCGTAGTTCATATTTTTTAAAATATCGCAGAAGTCAAAGGTGGAGAAATAGTCTCTCGGCGTCTCTCCCCGGCGGATCATCTGCACGCTGCCGTCCTCTTTTAGAAGAAGCTCCGGCGATTTGAGCTTGCCGTTGTAATTGTAGCCCATGGCGTATCCGTGGGCGCCGGTGTCGTGGATGACCAGATAGTCTCCGATGTCTACCTTCGGCAGCATCCGGTCAACGGCAAATTTATCATTGTTCTCACAGAGTGAGCCCGTGACGTCATACTTGTGATCGCAGGGCTCATTTTCCTTGCCCAGTACCGTGATGTGGTGATAGGCCCCGTACATCGCCGGGCGCATCAGGTCGCAGGCGCAGGTGTTGAGACCCACATATTCCTTATAAATGTGCTTCTGGTGGATGCACTTGGTCACCAGGTTGCCGTAAGGCCCTAACATAAAGCGGCCCAGCTCAGTAAAGATGGCCACGTCGCCCAGTCCCGCTGGTACGAGGATTTTCTCGAACTGCTCACGGACGCCCTCGCCAATGATTCGGATGTCGTTGGGCTCCTTGTCCGGCGTGTAGGGGATTCCGATTCCGCCGGAGAGGTTGATGAAGCGGATGTCCGCGCCGGTCTGCTCCTTTAACTCCACGGCTAACTCAAACAGAATGCCCGCCAGGGTCGGATAGTAGTCGTTGCTCACCGTGTTGCTGGCGATAAAGGCGTGGAGCCCGAAATGCTTTACGCCCAGGTGGATCAGTTTCTTGTAGCCGTCGATCAGCTGCTCCTTGGTAAAGCCGTACTTGGCGTCTCCCGGGTTGTCCATGATGTCGGTTCCCAGCTCGAACACGCCGCCGGGATTGTAGCGGCAGCAGACCGTCTCCGGCACGCCCACGTTCTCGGCCAGATAGTCGATGTGGGTGTAGTCGTCCAGATTGATGTAGGCTCCTAAGTCATAGGCCTTCTGGTACTCGGCCAGGGGAGTCACGTTAGAAGAAAACATGATGTCGTCTTTTTTAAAGCCGAGCGCCTCGGACAGCATGAGCTCCGTCAGGGACGAGCAGTCAACGCCGCAGCCCTCCTCCTGTAAAATCTGCAATATGAACGGATTGGGCGTCGCCTTCACCGCAAAATATTCCCGGTACCCCTTGTTCCAGGAAAAGGCTTCTTTCAGGGCTCTGGCATTGGCCCGGATGGCCTTCTCATCGTAGATGTGGAAGGGGGTGGGGGTCGTCTTTTCGATTTCCTTCACCTGTTCAAGATTCAGTATCGTTGTCTTTTTCATGGTGTATTACCTCCGGTTTATCCATATTCCGCGTGTTAACAAAGTGTTGCTACAAACAATCCAAAGTGTTGTTGTCACAAACAACCCAAAGTGTTGCTAGCACAACCCTTAGTATAAAATTATTTTTCCGCGCTGTCAATCGGTCATTTTTTATGGGCAATAAATTCTTTGTGTTTAATGCTTAATTTTTTATTCTTTTGCAATCCTTTTTTATGAGGCATCATCAGTTTGTGTGAAAGCTATATGACCTCTATGGTCTTATAGTTCACCTTATTCTGCCT
>CANRJU010000305.1 GCA_947631075.1 uncultured Lachnospiraceae bacterium | reverse complement strand
CACCCGGGTACCGTATCCCTGCACGGTCAGCGAGCTCTTATTTCCTACCAGGGAGACGATGTTGGCCGTCTGCCTGGAATATCCCTTCGTGTGGATATTCGCGATGTTGTGGGCCGTCGTCTGCATCGCGGCATTGTAAGCCATCATGCCCGACTTGGCAATTTCAAGATTTCCGAATGTAGATGACATGCTATCAACCTCCTAATCTCTCTATAATGTATTCTAACATTTCTGATATCGTCGTAATATAACGGGATGAGGCGTCGAAGCACCGCTGGAACTTGATCAGGTCCGACAGCTCCTCCTCGGTGGATACTCCCATGACGTTCTGCCTCTCGTCGTCGATGCTGGAGGCCGTGATCTGCTGGTTCTCCACAATGCCGTTCCAGACAAAGCCGGTGTTGGCCAGCTCGTCGACCATCCCCACATAAAAATCCTTGCTGTTATAGGTGTTCATGGAATTGGGGTTCAGCACGCCGATCTTCTCGTCAAATATCCCGGCCAGCTTCTCGACCTCGTCGTAGGCGTATCCTTGCGCGTGTCCGTTGGTCAGACTGTACTTCACCGCCAGAGTGGAGGCGTCCTTGAGCACCACGGGATTCATCTCCAGCTGCCCGATGGTGTAGAGGGAGTATATATCGCTCGGATCTTCCTCGTTGTACTTATAGATCTCCATCTCCTTATAGGTGCCGTCATCCTGGCGAACCTGCGCCGTCATCTTTGTGTAGCGCTCCACGCTGCGCCGGGAGAAAAGCTCCGTGCCCATGGTGTTGTCCTTATCATCGCCCATCAGGGCATTCTCCTCGTCCAGAACGGCGACCGTCTCCGTCACCGTATTACCGGCGGCGTCCGTGGTCTGAATCGTGACTTCCTTGTTGGGGCAGAGCATGTTGTTGATCTTGGTCACTATGCCGTGCACCAGCATGTCGAGCTGGTTCTGCACGGACATGACAATGGACGCTCCCACGACGCCGTTGTAGACCTCGACGTCCTTTTTGTACTGGTCCATATCCCGGTCGTACGCCCTCTGGTCAAATGTGCCGCCCGCCGTATACTTCTCGTCGCTCTCCAGGGGCTTCACAGGCATATCGTTGTAAATAGCGGCGTAGCTTCCCCGCGCCACCAGAAGTCCCCACAAAAATCCCACGTCCGTGTTGTTGGCGGTGCTGTAGGCCAGGGAATCCCGCCGGAAAAAGTCTCCGCCCGTCGCCCACACCGGCTTTAAGAGCTTGGATGTGTCGCTCTCGTAGGCCGTGGTCAGAAAATACTGGGTGGAGGAATCTAACAGGAAGGATCCCTCCGCGTAGATGGTGACTACGCCGTCCACTTCCTCATTGGCGTCAAAATTTATATATTGTCCCAGCTCGTCTAAGAGATCGTTTCTCTTGTCCCGGTAGTCGTTGGCGCCGTCGCCGGTGGCCTCGTACTTCCGGATCAGCTGGTTGTAATCCTTAATCTCCGTGATGATCTCATTGATCCGGTCTACCTGGTTAATGACCTCTGTGTTCAGGCTGGTCTGGTATGTATTCAGCTGATTCTGCAGGGCCCGGGCGCGCTCTATGAACTTGGACGCTATGGACACCACCTGATCCTTGAATACGATATTTTCCGGATTCTCCGACAGAGAGCTGAGAGCGCTCTGAAATTCCGTGATGCTCTCCTGGAACTGCTCTCCCTCGAGCTCGCCCAGCATATCCTCTAACTCCATGGCCGCGCTCTGGTTCTGCTCGTAAAAGCACTGCCTTCCCAGCTGCAGCCGATACTGAGAGTCCAGAAATGTGTTGCGGATCTGCCTGGTCTTGGCAATGACCGTACCGGTCCCGACCTGCATCACATTGTCATGAGGACCGATCGCGCTCTGGTAAAAAGAGTCCATGACCAATACCTGCTGCCTCACATATCCCTTCGTCTGCGCGTTGGCCAGATTGTGAGAAGTGGTATTCAGCGAGGCCTGCGCCGAATGCAGGCCCGATACGCCGGCGTTAAAGCTCGCCATCAAATTGCTCATTGTATCCTCCATTCTGGAGCGTTTATACGACAGAACCATGTTCACTTGCGATCTATGTTCGTTTACGATCTATGTTCGCTTGCGAACATTGTTTGCTTGCGAACGATGTTTGTTTGCGAACATTGTTTGTTTTACTGTTCTGTAGCGCTCCGGCACAAATTCTCCTGTTATTTAATCCATACAAGCAGAAATACACCGATATCTGCTATTGTTTGGCATCAAACATGCCATGCTGCGGCGCCATCCCCGCGACTTCCGAAGCGTCGCTGGAATAGTTGCTGCTGCCCGAAGACATCCGTGTACTTCTTATGACGTTCATATTAAATTCTATCATGTCCATTGCCTCTTTCAGCAATGTCTTGTTCTGATCGTTGACCGCCTGAAGGCGCATCACCGTCTTCCTGAGCCGGTCATGCACGATCTGCAGCCTTTTCTGGTCGTCCGGCTGATTCTTCAGGACGTCGATGATCTTCTCCAGTGTGATATTCTTCGGGTCCATGCTGAGCACCGTGGCGATATCCAGCGTCACCCGCTCTCTCTTTCCCTCCAGCGCAGAAGTCCGATCCACCAGCTCGTGCTCTTTTACTGTGATATCCTGCAGAGCCTTCAGATCGTTGGCGATGATCGCCCGGGTCTTCTCCTCCTCTACCGGGACCAGGTCCCGATAGATCTCTTCTTCCGCTGTCAGAGTCCCGATCAGTTCCTCCATCAAACTAGCCAAACAAACTTCCTCCTGTCCGGACTATGCCATCAGCTGATCTGCCATCTTGTCAGCCACATCCTCAATGGATACCCGGTATGTGCCTGCGGCCATCTGTGCCTGGATCTCGCGAACCCGGTCTTCCCTTACCGGACTTCCCTGGCTGGCTGCCTGCTTCGCTACCTGATACGCGTTGCCAAAGCTGGAAATCTCCAGAGAATCCTTAGACGCTCCGTTCCCGGCCTTGTTCCTGTTCTTCGGTTTGTTGGTATTATAGAGCTGGCTGACTTGCATATACGCGTCGATTCTCATAATAATTCCTCCATTCTTCCAACGTTATAAGGGATAAATCTCACTCCCTTATAATATTTATCGGACGTTTGACCGTATACATTAGTCCTTTTTTTCAATTCTTTTACGACAGGTTCGCCTTCTGCCCTTTTGCCCCCCTCTTGCGGGTGCGGACCTTCCTGGCGCTCAGCGTCTTTCCATTGTGTTCAAATGTCTCGCACGCCGGATCCAGCGCGGCGGCGTACACGAGAGAGTCCCCCGCCTCCAGCGCGATGGCCTTGACGCCCCGGCTGGTCTTTTTGAACTCGCTGACCTCGTTCAGCGCAAACCCGAGCGACAGCCCCTTGTCCGTCAGGAGAACTACCTTCTTCGTCCCCGCCAGTACGTCCGATGCCGTGAGGAGCGACACGCCGACTAGCTCGTCCCCCTCGTCGAGCTTCGTCGCCGCCACCTGCTGCCTGCCGGTCTCAAATTCCACGCCCGACACCAGCTTAATATACCCGTTTTTCGTGGTAAACATGAGCA
>CANRJU010000304.1 GCA_947631075.1 uncultured Lachnospiraceae bacterium | reverse complement strand
TGCTCATCGACACGCCGGGACTGGACGGCGAGGGGATTCTCGGCGAGGAGCGGATTAAGAAAGCGCGTGGCGTGCTGAACAAGACAGACCTGGCCCTTATCATAGCGGACGGCGGCGCTCTGGCAGAGGAGCCGTCCGGAGAGCAACTGGCCTTTGAAAAAGAAATATTGGAACTGACCAAAAAAAAGAACATACCGGCGATTGTCATTCTGAACAAGCAGGACGAGTGGCCGGACCGAGAATCCGAGATCGCGAAACTGGGCGACATATGCGTCAGCGCGAAAACAGGATATCACATACAGGAATTAAAAGAAATGATTGCCCACCGGATTCCGTCTGAGGATCAGACGGGGAAGCTCGTGGGAGATCTGCTGTCGCCGGGAGATCTGGTAGTGCTTGTCATTCCCATTGACAAGGCGGCCCCCAAGGGACGGCTGATTCTGCCGCAGCAGCAGGTGATACGGGATGTACTGGAGGCCGGCGCTACGGCCGTGGCCTGCCGTGATACGGAGCTGACAGGCACCTTAGAGCGGCTGGGAACGAAACCTGCCCTGGTGGTGACAGATTCTCAGGCTTTTGCCTCGGTATCGAAGGACACACCGGAGGATATTCTTCTCACTTCCTTTTCCATTCTTTTCTCCCGTTACAAGGGAGATCTGGAAGAACAGATTCGGGGCGTGGCGGCGCTGGAACAGCTGCAGGATGGCGACACTCTCCTCATGGCGGAGGGATGCACCCATCACCGCCAGTGCGACGATATCGGCACGGTCAAGCTCCCCCGCTGGATTCGGGAGTACACAAGAAAAGATCTGGTATTTGAGACCAGCAGCGGCGGCGGTTTTCCAGAAGATTTATCCAAATACCGCATGGTCGTACACTGCGGGGGCTGTACATTACCGCCCAAAGAAATGGCTTTCCGCATCGAACAGGCGAAAAGCCAGCATGTACCTATTGTAAATTACGGGACACTCATCGCCCAGCTAAAAGGCGTCCTCAAGCGGAGCATTCAGCCCTTTCCTAAATTCCGGGATCTGCTGTGACCGCCTGGGACATCGCGTCCCTCGCCAGATTTAACAATATATCCGGCTGATTTTTTGCGGGATCCTCCAATACTGCATCCAGCAGTATGCGGAGGATTTTTCCGATTTCCGGTCCTTTTTTCACTCCCAGCTCCATCAGCTCCCGGCCTCCTATGGCGATGTCTTTCAGAGAGACGGCCTCACCGTCCGCCAGAATTTCCTCATAGCAGCAGATTGCCGCGTCTAATTTCGCCAGTTTCTCCTCCCGCTTGTAATCGCTCTGGGAGAGAAGGTCCGCCCGCTGGAGCAGAAACAGATACGGCATGGCGTCCTCCCCGATCTGGTTCATAAGCCGGCGCATACCCTTTTTCCCCGTCTCGTGGCGGCGGTCGTGAAACCGGATCACGCGGGTGACAAGAGAAACCGTGTCATTGTCAAACTTGAGGCGGCGCAGAATCCGTCTCGCCTTTTCCGCCCCCGCCTCCGGGTGCGAGTGAAAATGATCGATTCCGTCCTCGTCCGTGCTGCGGCAGTCCGGCTTGGCCACATCGTGCAGCAGCGCGGCATACGCGAGCGCCACATGCGATTTTCCGTCAATATCCGGCCTTTCACGGACCAGATTGTTAATATGGCGCACCGCCTCCAGCGAGTGTCGTCCCACGTCAAAGCAGTGATGGGGATTGTTCTGGCCTGTTTGCAGCATTTCCGAAAATTCCGGCAGAAAATACGCGATCAGCCCGGTGTCCACCGCCAGCATAAGCCGGTCTGCCCCGTCTGATATAAGCAGCTTGGTGAGCTCCGTCCGGATGCGCTCGGCGCTGACATTCACGAGAGTATCCGCCTTGGTCCAAATGGCCGCCAACGTCTTTTCTTCTATATCAAATTGCAACTGTCCGGCAAACCGAACGCCCCGGAGCATCCGCAGGGCGTCCTCCTCAAACCGCTTCTCCGCCTCTCCCACACAGCGGATGCAGCGGCGCCGGATATCCCCCATGCCGTCAAATTCATCCACAAGGCCGCTCTCCGGACTGTAGGCCATGGCATTGATGGTAAAATCCCGGCGCTTCAAGTCCTCGATCAGACTGGGGGTAAAAAGCACCTCTTTCGGGTGCCTGTGATCCTCGTACTCCCCGTCCATGCGATAAGTCGTGACCTCGTACCCCGTATCGCCCATCATCACCGTCACTGTCCCATGCTGAATCCCCGTATCAATCGTGCGCCGGAACAGCTCCTTTACCTGTTCCGGCCGGGCCGATGTGGTAATATCCCAGTCCTCCGGCTCTTTTCCCAGCACGGTGTCCCGGACGCAGCCGCCCACGGCATACCCCTCAAATCCGTGCTCTTTTAATGTATTTAAAATGAATCGCACATCCTCTGGAATTTTCAAAATCATCCCCCTCTGCTCCTTTTTCCTCGTTTTTGATTATACCTTTTTTTATTTTGACAAACAAGGGCTTTTTCGCTATAATAGGATACGCTGTTGTCGGCTGAGTGTTCGAAACCATCCACTCATTAAAAAAAACTAAGGAGCTAATGTGAAAAATAAGCTCGATAGCTTATTTTTCACATGGCAATTTGTTTCTGAACGAAAACAAATTGCTTTGATGGCAGATGAGAAACTGCTACGCAGCTTTCTCATCGCCCCGTCGCGTAAACGCTCCGGAATGGAGATTATTATGAAGAAAAAAACTGTTTATCTTTGTCATGCCGCCGTCATCGCGGCCCTCTATGTCGTACTTACCTTTGTGGCCAACGCCTTCGGGTATGCGAGCGGCGTCATCCAGGTCCGCCTCTCGGAAGCGCTGACCATACTTCCCTTTTTTACCCCCGCCGCCATACCCGGTCTTGTCGTGGGCTGCCTTTTGAGCAACTGGCTCACCGGCTGCGTCCCGCTCGACATCCTGTTCGGATCCGTAGCCACGCTTCTTGGCGCGCTGGGTTCCTACGGGCTCCGCCGCTATATGTGGCTGGTGCCCCTGCCGCCCATTCTGGCAAACACCATCATCGTTCCCTATGTGCTTCGCTATGCCTACGGCCTAAATGACGCTATTCCGTTCATGATGGTCACTGTCGGGGCGGGCGAGATCATCTCCTGCTACATTCTCGGGATGATTCTTTTGCTCTCTCTGAAAAAGTATGGGCATTCTCTTTTCGAAATTCATTGATTTTTCGTTCATATGGGCGTATAATATCATATACTACTACTGTCTTATTTACACATATAAAAGGATATTATACATATGAAACGTATTTTGATTACTATATTGCTGGCAATTTTCGTGATGGTCGGCGGTCTGTTCATTTTCAAGCAGCCGCCCTCCGAGTCGATACCGGCTCCCACAGCGGACAGCAGCCCATCCGGGATTGTCAGCACGATGACCGCCATAACAGCGTCCCCTTCACCGACGCCGGGGTTTCTGCCGGAGGACCTGTCCTCGATTCAGGTCTCGTCCGACGCCATGCCGCTCAACACCATTCCGGAGAGCATTACCGCTCTGGTGAACCGCAC
>CANRJU010000303.1 GCA_947631075.1 uncultured Lachnospiraceae bacterium | reverse complement strand
AAGCGCCCCACGCCCCGCACCGCATAGGAAAAGTCCACCTCACCGTCCTTGTTGAACCGCTCTACCAGTCGGCCCGGTATCATCTGCTCCACCAGTGCTTTCGTGTCTGGTGGCAGAAGCTTTTCATTGGTCAGATTGACTAACTCCCCATTTACACGGCATTTCGGCGGGATTCCCACCGACACATGAAGGTCGGAAGCGCCGATCTGCCTGGCTTTTGCCAGCAATTCATCAATTTTCATATTCCCTTGTTCCTTTCGCTGAAATTTATGATAACGGAGTGAAACCCGTATCCATATCACGCGGATTTCACGCAGTTTCGGGTCTGTCATTCCGCGGCAATACGCTCTGCGCCATGCGCTATAGTGTTCGCGGTAGTCCTTTAGCTTCGGGTCTGTCACTCCGCGGCAATACGCTCTACCTCCGCAATGGACGTGACGCCGTTTAATACCAGCTTGGCGGCCCCCAGCCGCAGCGTAGTCATTCCCTGCTGCATCGCCACCTTCTGTATTTCCTCAGCGCCGCCTCCGGCCGCCACGACCCGGCGGATCTCCGGCGTCACCGGCATGATCTCGTACACGCCGATGCGGCCTCGGTACCCGGTGCCGTTGCAGAACGCGCAGTTTCCGCCGCCCGGCTCATAGATGACCGGCGTGGCGCTGCCCCGCAGGCGGAGCCTCGTTTTATCCATATCTGTTATCTCATGTCCCTTTTTGCATTTCGGGCACAGCCGCCGCACCAGACGCTGGGCAATAGTGCCCACCGTGGAATCCGCAATCAGATAGGGCTCCACGCCCATGTCCTCCATACGGGTGATTGTGCTGGCCGCGCTGTTGGTGTGCAGGGTGCTGACCACAAGGTGTCCGGTGATTGCCGCCTTGACGGCGATGCCCGCCGTCTCCTCGTCACGGATCTCACCGATCATGATAATATCCGGGTCCTGGCGCAGAATGGAACGCAGCGCCGACGCGAATGTCAGTCCCGCCTTTTCATTGACCTGCACCTGGTTGATGCCGTCCACATCGGCCTCCACCGGATCCTCTACCGTGATAATATTTACATCGCCGGAATTGAGCTCGCTGAGCACCGTGTACAGCGTCGTCGATTTGCCGGAACCGGTCGGCCCCGTCACCAGAATAATACCGTGGGGATTATGTACCAGGGCGTCGAACCGCCGCAGCTCCTCCTCCGGGAATCCCAGTTCGCTCTTATCCCTCGTCAGCGCCGACTTGGAAGCCAGACGCATTACAATCTTTTCTCCGAATACCGTGGGCAGGCTGGACACACGGATGTCGTACTCCACCCGGTTGAACCGCTGGGTCATACGGCCGTCCTGCGGCGCGCGCTTCTCAGAAATATTCATGCCGCTGATAATCTTGATGCGGGCCACGATCGCGTTTAGAAGCTCCTTCTCATACCGCATCATCTCCTGCATGACGCCGTCGATTCTGAACCGCACCCGCACGCTGTCCTCCAGCGCCTCGATGTGAATATCGCTGGCGCGCTCGTTGACCGCCTGCTCAATAATTTTATTGACCAAAAGGACAATGGGAGCATTTTCCACCTCGTCGTTTTCTTCCTCATGCTTTTCTCTGGCGCTCTGCTGCTCCCTGCGCTCCTTGGAGTAGGCGTCCGCCATCTTGGCAACCTGCTCGTTGCCGTAATATCTCTCAATGCCGAAATGGATGTCCGAGGGCGTCGCCACCATCGTCTCGATCTGCATGTTGGTCACAATCGACAGATCGTCCACCGCGATGATGTCCAGCGGGTCCGCCATGGCCACCCGGAGAATATTCGGGTTCTCCTCATCCACCTCAAACGGCAGCACGTTGTGCTTGCGGACGATATTCTCTGGCAAAAGCGCAATTACCTCCGGCGCCAGCTTCGCCTCGCGGATTCTCGCGAGCGGAATCCCCATCTGCTGATGGAGCGCCTCCGCGATCTCGTTCTCATCCGTCATGCGCAGCTCCGTCAGCGTCTCGCCCAGACGGAGCCCTAACTCCCTCTGCTTTTTCAGCGCCTCTCCCAGCTGCTCCTCCGTAATTACGTTGGCGTCAACCAGCATATCCCCCAATCGTTTTCTCTTTCTCGCTATCATTTTGCGTCACACCCTTAATCAAGATTCCATAGTCTGTTCTTTTTGGTTCTTATTCTTGCGGAGCTTGATGCCAATGGCAATCCCGGCCGCCGCAACCAGCGAAAACTCCACAAGCCTCACCGCGTAATACGCAAAAGCCTCCCAAAGTGTCATATCCATACCTCCTTATATCTATTTTATTGAATAATTCCGAAAAGCTTGCCGACAGAAAATTTCATCTTCTGTTTGCCAATTCTGAAGAACTAGCTAACAGGAGATGTTATCTCCTGTTAGCTAGCTCTTTTGTAACATCCTCCCACGTCAGGCCGCACTCCGCCATCAGCACCATCAGATGGTACAAATAATCCGCAATCTCGTATTTTAGTTCCTCGGCGTCCGGATTCTTGGCCGCGATGACAATTTCCGTGGCCTCCTCGCCGCATTTTTTCAAAATCTTATCAATTCCCTTGGTAAAGAGATAATTCGTATAGGAGCCCTCCTTCGGATGGCGCTTGCGGTCCATAATAGTGGCAAAATCCTCCTCCAGAATCGTGAGAGGATTGGTGTCAATATAGTCCTTTTTCGCCAGCTCCTGATAAAAGCAGCTGTAAGCGCCCGTGTGGCACGCCGCACCCACCTGGTGCACCTTAGCCAAAAGCGTGTCATTGTCACAGTCCAGCATAAGCTCCTTCACATACTGGTAGTGCCCGGACGTGTCCCCCTTGCACCAGAGCTCCTGACGGCTCCTGCTGAAATACGTCATCTTCCCCGTGCGGCAGGTGGCGTTATAGGACTCCTCGTTCATGTACGCCATCATCAGCACCTGATTCGTGCGGTAGTCCTGCACGATGCAGGGAATGAGCCCCTTTTCATCCGTCTTGAAATCGGAAAACGGCAGCTTGCTCTCAAAGGTATTCACATCAATGCCGATATCCTTCATTTTGTTCTTGACCTTATACAGATCCTTATTCTCATAATAATTCGTAGAGACTCCGAGAACCTTAGAGCCCTTCAGAAGATCCTCCAGATCGTTGCGCAGCAGGCTGTCACGGATAATTACATTTTTCCCGCTGGCGAGAATCTTTTTCTCTAACGGGCCGCCCGTATCCACATGCTTTAATAAAAGAGTGTTCACCGGAAAAGGAATCCGCTCGAAGGGAATCTCCTCGTCCACCTCCACCATGATCCGGTCGGCTCCAAAGCGCGCCACGGCCTCCCTGATCAGACCGTCGTCCGGACAGATCTCGTACTTGATCACCACCCGGTCCGCCCCGGTGTAAAACGCCTTCTTCACATCCTCAAAACGGCTGGCGTACATCCCCACGAAAAAGGGAATGTCAATCGCCTTATCCACCGCCTTCAAGGTCGATAAAAACTCCTCCCTCTCGCTCTCGATCTTGGAATAATTATATAAAAAAATCTCATCGGCCCCGCCAAAGCAATACTGCTCAGCCAGCC
>CANRJU010000302.1 GCA_947631075.1 uncultured Lachnospiraceae bacterium | reverse complement strand
CGTACTATTTGATTTCTTCCACCAAAATATGGACGTTTCTTATGGACCCTCACAAGGTACATGAGAGGAGTTCCGATAGGACATTTAAGGGCCCTGCTTACATCTGTCGTGTTTATTCCGGCTCCTTGTAAAATCATTTTCCGATCATCTGACAGCCGCTTTTAAATAATAGTATCATAGCAAAACAGGACGCCGCTCCGCGAACCTTGCCCCGCCCGGCGCCCCCTTTATAATGGATAAATGTTCCCCTTCCACCCTTTTCAATTCGTCATACATACGGACATACATATCCATCTGCCCAACATCCTGATGCGTAATTTTCTTAGTTTTAAGGTCTATTAAGACAAAACGTTTGAATCGTAACACAATTCGACAAGTTTTGCAATTCCCATGTTATTAAATTATTTACCTGTTGTGAATGTCCATCCATCCTGCTTGTTCCAAGTATAGGATAAAAATTGCAAAAATGATGAAATTCTTATTTTCATCCTTAAAAATTAAAATACTTTTTTCTCAGTTTACCATTTGCCATAACACTTAGATATCTTTTCAACCGCAAACGCGCTATGTTCTGCGTGACATTTTTGCTGGCTAAACCCCACCCAAATTTTACGTATTCTATCACTTTTCCTTCTTCTTTATTCTCTTCATAGAGCATTTTCAGCAAAGCAATGGCAGCTCTATACTCTTTCTTTCCCGAATTTTGTATAAATTCATAAAACATGGTCTTAAAAGGATAGATACGCTTATAGTAATCGCATATTTCATCCAGGAGAACCATAAAATCCTCTATGAAGCCGCCGGGACCTTGGAATTTATCCCCGCAGCCTGCATCCGGCAGATCCATCAGTCCGCGGTGTCTGTCGGAAAGCTCCGTCAGCCAGGTATTCATATCATCCGAAATCACGACTTCATCCGTGCCGTCCCACCAGAACATCCGGTCATCATCTGACAGGTAGTAATTTCCCTTACCCTTTAATTCCTCCGGTGTATTGCGAAATGCGAACCAGCTGTCCTGACGGAGAAATTCCGATGTCCTTATCTTCGGAATGATTCTTTTTCCCCGTTCCCGCCGCTTTTTCTGCAGTTCTTCGGAAGCATACTGCTTCATCCGCTCATCATGATATACCTTGTCTTTCCATTCCAGCCATAATTCCCAGAACGGCCTATTCTCTATTTCCGCCGCAAGATAAGCAAACACCCGTGCCGGAAGAAACAGCGACAGTTCCGCCAGCACGCCTAAATTTGCATCCGTATTTTTTTCTCTCTCACTCCTGCCCATTTGGAGAAAACAGAAAAGATGTTCAAAAAAATTGTCCCCTTTTTTCTTCAGGTATATCCATTTTCCCTGTATAACTTGCAAATGTTCCCATATATTAATTCTCCTTTTTTTCTGCCGGGACATTTACCTTCCCCGCAAGCTTGTATATATTTCCTGACATGATACCGCCCTCCTTCCTGCGATAAATATAGTATACCGCAAAACGGCAGTCATGTCATTGTACCTGAAGTATAACTTTAATGCTTTTTGATATGCCGGTTTTGGATATGCCGCAATTCGCCATGACATTCACTAAATAAAAGGACCGCCGCCCCGCAATGATATCCCATCAATCACCGCGTAAAGCGACAGTCCTCTTAAAATACATCCATTACAACAATTTCCGTCTCTTATTTTTTTATCTTCACCTTTACGGTCTTTTTACATCCCCCGAACACCCTTTTCCCCGCGGAATCCGTCTTATAGGCCTGCACTTTGACGTAATAGGTCTTACCCTTTTTCAGTTTTTTAACGGTCCGGGAGTTCTCTGTCTCACGGGCGAAAATTTTCTTTTTGCCCTTGGTAAGTTTTTTGTTTGTGGCATATGTGATCCGGTATCCCTCCGCGCCGTCTACCGCTTTCCACTGGACCTGAAAACTTTTCTTTTTCTTATTTTTTACGGAGGAAATGGTCACTTTTTTTACCTTTACCACAGAATCCGGCTGCTCCGGGCCGGTCGGCTGATCTTCGTCCGAAACATTATCCTGAATATCGTCCGGATTCTCACTGTCCTGCACATCGGAGCTGTCGCCGTTCCCCCCTGCGTTTTCGTCCGGAAGTCCCGTGTCCTCGTCATATTGAAAAGCGGGATCCTCGGCTTTCAGAAGCGTATCCTCGCCCGCGAAATTCGCATCCGGCGTCTCCGGAATCTCATAAATAATCCCGTTCTGCCCGCCGTTCCAGATTATGCTGTGGCTGTCAAAAATTTCGCTCCCCACGCAGAAATAATCGTAGATTGTGCCATATTCCTGGTCGTCCCATGTGACGTCCACATGGTAAAAATTGCCGTCCCCCAGTTTCACCATATTCCAGGCATGGGCGTCCGAGTCGTAAGTGGGCTGCCCGTTGGCCACACCCCAACCGGTGGCGATCACATTTTCAATATCCAGATAATTCAGCACGGCGGCCATGGTCTTGGCGTAGCCCTCGCAGACCACTCTCTTATTATCCGACACATATCCGGCCATGCCGTAAACATAGGGGTTGGTCTCGGGAAACCCATATATATCCCTGGCATAATCGACCTCGGCCGCTATGCCGTCGTGCACATATTTTACAATGTCATAATTCGACGTCAATTCCGCCGCCCCCTGCTCGAAGCCAAGAATCACGGCGTTAATTTTCTCCTTGCACAACTGGCGCACGCTGCCCTCATAAAATTCCGGGAAGGCTAACAGGCACATTTTTCCATCCTCATAGAGATATTCATTGAACATAAAAAAGAACAGCGGGTGATCCATCAGCACGCTCTCATACACAGTCATCAGATTGCTCTCATCGACTCCCTCATAGGAGACCATGCCCGCGTAATAATATGTCTCGATGACTCCGTCTATGGGAAATTCCTGCGCCTCCAGGTCCTTCTCCGACAGATACACCTTCATCATGACATTGAGAATCCGCGTGTACAATTTCTGCATGGCAGCGCCGCCGGCCAATTCCCCCAATTTTTTGTAGGCGTAATCCGTGCTGCAGTCGTTGATGTAGGAAACCGTCTCCAGAGTTTCCGCGCTAAGTGATGTATCACTGGCTCCCCTTGGCACGGCACCGCCGGGTAAAAATCCGTCCTTCGACAATATGTCAAAATCCTTCTCCACGGAAAAATTCCCGAGAGTTCCCTCCGGAACTTCAATTCCCTGGACAATCTGTCTGCCGGTTTCCGTATTTTTACCGTTTTCTGACGCAGCGCGGGCCGTCAAGGGCGCCTGTCCCGGCGTCAGCGTAAATAACAGCGCCACCGCCAGGATGGCCGCTCCTATTTTTCCTGCTGGTTTTTTCACATTTATCCTCCTATTCTCCATTCCGGAACACATCAGCGTGATTGTTCACACTGCCTCCATTTCTGTTACATATTAATCCCCATTTCTGAGCGAACAAGTTCGCTCTAGCGACTTGTCGCGAAGAGGCGATAAGAAAGCTGCGTAGCAGTTTCTCATCTGCCATCAAAAACTATTTGTGACGCCCCGGCACAAATAGTCGTGTGAAAAATATGCTATCGAGCTTATTTTTCACACTA
>CANRJU010000301.1 GCA_947631075.1 uncultured Lachnospiraceae bacterium | reverse complement strand
GACGGCACGCTCCACGAGGTGACAAGAGGGCTGATGGATCTGCCGGTGATGGCGAGGCCCCGGTGCGGCTACATTCCCACGGGGACGGTCAATGATTTTGCCACCAGCATCGGGCTTCCCAAGCAGATTTTAAAGGCGGCGCGCGCGGCGGCGGGAGATAAGAGCCAGGCGTTTGACGTGGGGGAGATGAACGGGAGCTTCTTCACCTATGTGGCGGCGTTCGGCGCTTTTACGTCCGTCTCCTACGAGACGCCTCAGGCGACCAAGAACCTGTTGGGAAAGACCGCCTATCTGCTCGACGGCGTGGCCAAGCTGAACACTATTAAGAGTGTGCCGGTGTCGGTCAACGTGGACGGCGAGGAGTGGGAGGGCGACTGCGTTCTGGGCATGGTGACCAACGCCACGTCTATTGGGGGCTTTAAATTGTTGCGGAAAAAAGAAATTGAACTGGACGACGGACTCTTTGACGGACTATTTGTCCGGACGCCCAAAAATCCCATAGAATTAAATCAGGTGATGAATTTTCTCGTGACCGGAGAGGAAAATGAACAGGTGCACTTTATCCAGGGAAGCCAGATTGTCATCCGGTGCGAGGAAGAAGTGGCCTATACGCTGGACGGCGAGAACGGAGGTCGCTACAAGGAGGCGGTGATCCGCTGCCACAGGCAGGCCATTACCTATATGAGAGGATGATTTTGAGAAAATGGCGCCTGTATGCGCGGCGAGATGGAGGCCCGCGCGGTCAGTTTCGCGCGGTTTGCTCCTGCGCGGTCTGTCTCTGCAAGGTTACTTCCGTGTCACGATGTCATAGTGGTTCTGCCGCAGAAGGCGCTCGGATTTCTCGGCGTCCTCAAGGCTGTACAACTCGATTTTCAATACGCCATCGGCATATTCGCGGTTGTGGATAATGCCGATATTTTTTATGCTGATGCCATTGACGGACAGGACGGTCGCGATCGTGGCGATGGCTCCCGTGCGGTCGTCGATATTGACAAAAAGATCGAAAGAGGGCGCGATGACGCTGCTCTTTTTAGCGGGGATGGAATTGCGGTAATCCCCTGCCTTCTGGAAGGCGTCGTAGATAGCGGGCTTGTCAGATTCCCGGATCATCCGGCGGAAATTCTGGATGAGCAGCTCAAATTCCGTCAGAAAGCGGTCGATGCTCTCCCCGTTGGCCACGCAGATGTCCTGCCACATATCCGGCGAGGATGAGGCAATCCGGGTGATATCCTTGAATCCCCCGGCGGCAAACGCCTTCATGTTCTCCTCCTCATCGTCGTTTTGCCGCACCAGATTGACTAAGGAGACGGCGATGATATGGGGCACATGGCTGATGGCGGCCGTGATGAGGTCGTGGTGTTCGGGCGAGAGGACCACGCAGTTTGCCCCGGTGTGTCCCACCAGTTCCCGCAGAAGCGCCACATCCTCCGCGCGGTTTGCTTCCGTGGGAGTCAAGAGATAATAGGCATTCTCAAGGAGAATGTCCGTAGAATTTTTGTAGCCGGTCTTTTCAGAGCCTGCCATCGGATGACCGCCGATAAACCGGTCGGAGAGCCCGTATCCGGCTGCGGCCGCGCATATATTGGATTTCACGCTTCCCACATCCGTAATCAGGCTGTCCGGACCGAGCACCGGCTTTAACAGAGGGAAAAAATCAACATTTTTCAGAACCGGGGCGCACAGAAAGATAATGTCGCAACGGCCGATCCGCTCGTCGATCTCGTAGACGAGCTCATCGATCACGCCCTCACGCACGCCGTCCTCTAAGTCCGGATTTTTTCGTCTGGAGTAGACGTGGACGGCGACATCCTGCCCGTTTTTCTTCAGGGAGCGGGCGATGGAGCCCCCGATCAGGCCAAAGCCGATAAATCCAAGTTCTAAATGTCTCATTGTCCCCCTCTTTTCTGAGCCGTTTACAGCTCTGAATAACCGAAGCCGTTTACGATGGCGTCAATTTTTTCCTTGTTCTTGCAGTGCGGGCACTCCTCCGGGCTGAATGTCTGGTAGTCCGGCAGGTCCTCTACGGAGAAAATGTGGTGCACCGGCTCGCCGTAAATCTCCTTGGCCGCGCTGAAGATGGCGGAGATTCCCTGAATGATGCCGCCGTAGTAGCGGATGCACTCTAAGCTCCTCGCAATCGTGCGCCCGGTCGTGGCGGAGGCGAGCAGAAGCAGGATGTTCTTGCCGCGCACCATCGGCTGCAGGTTGTCGCGGAAAATCATCTGTCCGTTGCTGTCAAACTCCGGCGTGATCACATAGAGGCTGTTGTGCGTGTTCAGCGACATAATGCCGTTTCGGGTCAGTTCTTCGGCCAGACAGGCCCCGATGATCTCACAGCCGTCCATACAGATGATGGTGTCTACCGGCTTGCTGTACTGGTACTCCCTGGCCAGCTCTCTGGCCAGTTCCGCCGCCTCGGAATGGCGGACTTTCAGTGTGGTCATGTCCATGTAAAAATTGATGTGGGAGTGGGTGGTGGCAAAATGCCCCGGAACCACTTTTAGGTTGATCTTTTTGTTGACTCTGGATGGAATCTTGTACTCTCTGTCTAGTAACATATACATACCCCTTTCGTAAATAACGTAAACATCATGTATCCATATCCAGTATATCACAATCAATACTGCACTTGCAAGCCGTTTTAAAATAGTGTATAATGGCATACATATGAAGATTTGGAGGAGATACCAGATGTTAGACATTAAATTTTTGCGGGAAAATCCCGACATTGTGAAAGAGAATATTAAAAATAAATTCCAGGAGCACAAGCTCCCTATGGTGGACGAGGTCATCGCCTTTGACAAAGAGCGCAGAGAGGCGCAGCAGCGGGCGGATGATCTGCGCGCCCTGCGGAAGAAAAATTCCAAGCTCATTGGCGGACTGATGGGCCAGGGAAAGAAGGACGAGGCCGAGGCTTTGAAGCAGGAAATCGCCGGATACGCGGACGAGCTTGCCAGGCTGGAGGAGCGGGAGAGCGAGCTGGCGAAGGAGATTAACGACCGGATGCTCGTGATTCCGAATATCATTGATCCCAGCGTCCCCATTGGAAAGGACGACAGCGAGAATGTGGAGATCGAGCGGTTCGGCGAGCCGGTCGTGCCGGATTTTGAGATTCCGTATCACACGGAGATCATGGAGCGGTTTGACGGCATCGACTTAGAGGCGGCCAGGGACGTGGCGGGCAACGGCTTTTATTACCTCATGGGAGACATCGCCAGACTGCACTCGGCTGTGATTTCCTACGCGAGAGATTTTATGATTGACCGGGGATTTACCTACTGCGTGCCCCCGTTCATGATTCGTTCTAATGTGGTGACCGGCGTGATGTCTTTTGATGAGATGGACGCCATGATGTATAAGATCGAGGGCGAGGACCTGTACCTGATCGGCACCAGCGAGCACTCTATGATCGGAAAATTCATTGACAAGATTATTCCGGAGAGCGAACTGCCCAAGACCCTCACCAGCTATTCTCCCTGCTTCCGGAAAGAGAAGGGGGCGCACGGCATCGAGGAGAGGGGCGTGTACCGGATTCATCAGTTCGAGAAACAGGAGATGATTGTGGTGTGC
>CANRJU010000300.1 GCA_947631075.1 uncultured Lachnospiraceae bacterium | reverse complement strand
GGAAAAAGGAATCTTCTCCGCCTCGACAACTTCCGCTCCGTCGAGCTGTACCTTCACAGTCTCCGGGACCGCCTCCTTGGATTTCATCGTCTTTGCAACAACCGTGGTAACGACAGCTTCAGCCGCCGGAACAATAAAACATGCCATATTTTATCCCTCCTGAATCATAAATAAATTTGGATGATTCGTATGCCTTAGAAAATCGCTCTTCAGAGAAAACGCATACCTTCATGATACGCCATTCAAAAGAAAATAGTTCTGTACCGATGATTCGCTTCAGCGAACCGTTTGTACTATAATAACGCACTTGCACGGCACTTGTCAAGACGTTTTGCACAGCTTTTGAACTTCCGCGACCGCTTTCTGAATCAGCTCTGTCGTGCTCGTCGTTTCCACTCCCGCAATAATATTGTCGCAGTGGCTGAAAGGAATGAGAACGCGCCTGGCGTTACTGCCCGCAACGGCAAGAGCCATTTTAGGAGTGATTTCTCCGAGCATGGAATCCGCTATGACAATCCCGATGGGGCCAACGATAATATCCGCTTTTCTTGAACAGACAACAACGGCGTTTTCACCGGTCGCGGCAGAAGCTGCGCCGGCCTTTAGCATGGCTGCCGTCGCCGCCGTATTGGTTCCAACGGCCATTACCTCAACGTCCGGCAAGGCCTGTTTGATGGACAGAACAAGCTGTCGGCCGATTCCGCCGCCTTGCGCGTCAATTACAAGTACAATCATAAAGGGCTGCCTCCTATTTCGATATACTATTCTCACCTGTCTGACTGGATTTACTAATGCCATTATAACAAAGAACTACGCAATCTACAATAGAAAAAACATACGGCAACACACAATTCAATTTTTACTCCTTTATTTTCTAAAAAAATATATTACAAGTCCATAAGCGCCCGGATTTCCTCTGTAAGTTTCCTTTCCTGATCATAGACCAGCAATTCTCTATTGTGTGAATAATACGAATCGCATCCCCACTGGCTGACGAAAAAAAGGCTGTCCCTCCCCGCTGTCAGCTCCGTCAGAAAAAGTACCATCTCCTGTCCGTTTCCCCATACATTCTCTATAAATCGAAAGGCCGCCTCCATCATGGATTGAACCTCTTCTATCTGCTTCTGATGTTTTTTTACCTCCCGGTCGAACAGCTTTTTCACCTTTTCAAAATCCTTCCGCATATCTTCGCTATCTGGATTCTTTTCCAGATTTCTCAAAAGCTGTACCGCAGCAAGATATTCTTCTCTTTCCCTGGCTTCCACACTCGATGCCGCTGTTTTTTCCTGAAGCTGGCGCTGCAATTTCATGGCCTGCATATCCAGCCGCATCGAAATCGGATTCTTCTCCTTTTCTAAAGAATTTTTAATATCGCGAAGAGCCCGAACAGCCATCTGCAGACTATGTTCCCGTCCAACAGACTTCCGGCACCCCTCATTTATTTTTTCCAGCAGCAGGCCGATTAGTGAAAATCTTTCATCCATTCTCGCCTTCTGTGCCCGATTGGTCACCTCGTCGCTGTATTTCCCGGACAAAATATCCGCCACCTGATAGTCCGATTTATATTTTCGGTATAACTCATAATAAATTTCAAATTTTTTTGCAATTTCCGTATCTGTAATATACTGACCGATCAGTTTCCCATCAATTACAAAATTCTTTTTTTCATAGAGCTGCATAGCGACAGACAAGTCCTCCCAGCCCCTGGCTGTCACATACTGCGTCCCATCCACCGTGGTGCGGATGGAATAAAACCAATCTTGATTAATCTCCAGAAATGTGATAATGCCTGCATGTATTCCCTGACTGTAGGCATATTGCTTCCACACAGAAAAATCCTCCGTCACATCAATCCTCTTTAAGCGGTCCATCGTAGCTATATCAAATTCCTTGACCGATTTATTGTACTGGGGCGGATTGCCCGCTGTCACCACTACCCACCCCTCTGGCACTGACTGATTTCCAAATATTTTATACTGCAAAAAGAGCAGCATTGCCGGCGCCAGCGTCTCCGAAACGCAGTTGATTTCATCCAGGAAAAGAATCCCCTCCCTTTTCCCGGAATCCTGCATCACATGATAAATCGCCGCTATAATCTCACTCATGGTGTACTCCGATACAACGGCGTGCTTTCCGTCAAACTCTCTCTCCTCAATCACCGGCAGGCCCAGGGCGCTCTGTCTTGTATGATGTGTCATGGAATAAGACACAAGCGCAATGTCAAGTTCCGCGGCAATCTGCTGCATAATCGCCGTCTTGCCGATTCCGGGAGCGCCCACCATAAAAACAGGCCTCTGCCTGGATACCGGTATGGCATACTCTCCAAATTCATTTTTTTCAAGGTAAATCTCTACGGATTTCTTAATCTCTTCCTTTGCCTCTTTAATATTCATTGCTGCCTCCATTTATTTTTATATATGATCCAGATAAATCCGCATCGCCCAGGGCGGCACGCGGACGTCATCCTCTCTTTTTACAAAGACAAATGCTGTTTTATAATCCGGTGGTTTCTGCGGAAATATGCCATCCCCGTCTGTAAAATAAATCATTCCATGCAATCTTTTAAATTCACCGATCTGGCACAGTCTGTCCACATATTCAAAGGCCGGCCTGAAATCTGTTCCTCCGCCGCCAAAAAGCGTCATTTCACGGATAAATTTTTCCATATTCTCCAACGAATCAATTCTGACGTCCTGCTGCACTCTCGCATCGCACTGGATTATATGCAGGGCAATACGGTCCGCAAAACATTCTTCCTGACACAGTATGTTATATGTCTTGTTCAGAAAACGCTCCACCAGCTCCCCGCTGCATGAACCGGATGTGTCAATCACGATTGCAAATTCCCGGATCTGCTTTTCCTCTCTGTATTCTAACGGCTCAATCAGCGGAATTTTCCCAAATATCCGCAATCCATACATGTAATAGGAGTAATCGAACTCATCCATATTGACCTTCATTCGTTCCTGGAACACCGCAAACTTTCTCAAAAATTCTGTATAATCATACTGCTCCCGTGTCAGCTTCTGTATATTCTTCCTCATATTGGCCGGCATCTCTCCCCGTCCTTTGGAAAAACTTTCGGCGTGCAGGACCGCGCTCCTGGCTATATCCTTCCAGACCTCCGATAGCCTGCCATCTTCCTCGCTGTCCTGCGGGCGCTCTCCCGCACTCACTTTGCTGTCGTCCAAATTCTCTCCTGCGCTCCCTCCCTCGCTGTCCTGCGAGCGTTCTCCCGCACTCACTTCGCTGTCGTCCAAATTCTCCCCTGCGCTCCCTCCCTCGCTGGCATCCTCTCCCTCTCCTTTCTGTGTGCTTTCGCCCCGCCAGCACTCATGGCTGTCCCTTTTAAACAGCCGCTCCAGCTCCTCATACCGATATCCAAACAGATGCTCCTCCCTGCTGAATTCATCCTGAAGATACATGGCGATATAATCAGCCGACATCATCGGCACCTTCTCTCGAATCTGATCCGCAATTTCCAGACACTCCTCCGGAATCTGCTCCGTAATCCATGAGATGCCCAGCTCTCCAAACACATCCGCCACCGCCATATCCGACGCCAGATTC
>CANRJU010000299.1 GCA_947631075.1 uncultured Lachnospiraceae bacterium | reverse complement strand
CCTACATCGACCTGAGCGGTCTCGGCTCCGGCATCCACAATCTGGAGATAAAATATACGCTCCCGGATGGCATCACGGTGAAGGAGGGCGCCTGGGTCCAGATTATTTTGACCTTCCAGGAAGACGGGAGCACGTCCGCTCCGGCCACGGCGGCGCCCAGTCCCACGGCGACAGCAACAGCCACGGAAGAACCCAAAGAGGAATAAGAGTTTAGTCGATAATATAGCCCGATAAATAAATATAGCCCGCTTCCAGGAGCTTATCCCCAAAAAGGGATTCCCTGAGAGCGGGCTTATATTTCAGAGGGATTTATAGCCCCCTACAGGGGGATTTACACCCCTCTTATAGAGGGATTTATAGCCCCCCTACAGGGGGATATTTCCGTGCTTCTTAGCAATCTGATCCAACGGCCGCTTTTCAGACAGGAGCTGGATATCTCCGTAGATCCGCTCCCTGGTCGCTTCGGGCTTAATGATCTCGTCCACATAGCCGTGCATGGCGGCCACGTTCGGATTCATGAATTTCTGGTTGTACTCGTCGATCTTTTCCTGGCGGAACGCGGCCCGCTCCTCTTGGGAGAGCTCCTTCATCTGCTTGCCGTAGAGGATATCGGCGGCTCCCTCGGCGCCCATCACGGCGATCTCCGCCGTGGGCCACGCGTAGACGAAATCCGCTCTCAAATGCTTGCTGCTCATGGCGATGTATGCGCCGCCGTAGGCCTTCCGCAGAATGATGTTGATCTTAATGGTAGTGGCCTCGCTGTAGGCGTATAAGAGCTTGGCGCCGTGGCGGATGATGCCCTTGTACTCCTGGTCCTTGCCCGGCAGGAATCCCGGGACGTCCGTCAGGGTGATGATCGGAATATTGAAGGAGTCGCAGTAGCGGATGAACCGCGCGGCCTTGTCCGAGGAATCGCAGTCGAGCACGCCCGCCATGTATTTGGGCTGGTCGGCCACAATGCCGATGGCGATGCCCTTGATTCGTCCGAATCCCACAACTACGTTGCGGGCAAATTCTTCCTGCACCTCCAGGAAAGACCCGTCGTCTACAATGCCGGTGATGACGTCGTGGATGTCATAGCTCTGGTTGCTGTGCTCCGGAATCACATGGGCCAGCGACTCGGAGAAGGACACGTTGGAATTGTATTTGGGGAGCGTGGGGACATTGCTGTGGAGATACCCCTCCTCGTAACAGGGAGGAATGATGGAAATCAGTTCCCGCACCCGCTTGAAGCACTCCTTCTCGTCCGGCATGTGGAAATGTGCCACGCCGCTCTTGGAAGCGTGGACATTGGCGCCTCCGAGAGCCTCGGCGGTGATGTCCTCGTTGGTCACGCTCTTGATGACCTTGGGCCCGGTGACGAACATCTGGCTGATGTTGTCAATCACAAAAATAAAGTCCGTGATGCCCGGCGAGTAGACGGCGCCGCCGGCGCAGTTCCCGGCGATAATGGATATCTGGGGGATGTAGCCGGAGGCCATGGTATTGTAGTAGAAAATCTCCCCGTATCCGGCCAGGGCGTTGACGCCCTCCTGGATCCGGGCGCCGCCGGAGTCGTTGATGCCGATGACCGGGCAGCGGTTCTCAATGGCCATCTTGATGGCGTTGGCGATCTTAAAACCGTGCTGCTTTCCGAGCGTTCCCCCGATCACGGTGAAGTCCTCGGAGTAGATGACTACCTTCTGGCCGCCGATGGTGCCGTAGCCCGTGATGACGCCGTCGTAGGGAAACTGTCCCTTTTTGATGTTGAAGGCGTCCTCCAGATTGGTGATATTGGAGCCGATCTCCCGGAAGGAATCCTCGTCCAAAAGCATACAAATGCGCTCCAGCGCGTGGAGCTTGCCCAGCTTGTGCTGTTTTTCCATATTATACATGCTGTATTCTCCATTCTCCCTTCTTATTAAATAAAACGTGAATAAATAAAATGTAAAATAAATGCCTAATATTATATTTAATATACCATAAGAACAAAATATGTCAATAATGTGTTATAAAGTTTTCGAGAATGGTTGACGAAATCCGACGTATAATGCTATAATCAAATGATACCAGGGTCAAAATCAAGATCCATAAGACGCCGGAAAGCGTTTTAGGATTTCGGGGGCGCGGAGAAATCCGTGATATAGGGGAGATCAGAGAGGCGTCTGGCAATCTGATCGAATAAATAAAAAGGATGGGTTATGAAAGAATGAAGCAGTTTGTAGATAATTTTCGCAAATACATGTATTTGCTGGGGCAGTTAGTGAAAAAGGATATCAAGCTCCGCTACAGGCGGTCCTACCTGGGAATCCTCTGGACGCTGATCGAGCCGTTTCTGACTATGATCGTGCTGACGGTGGTGTTCGGCAGCCTCTTAGGGAGGGACAGCACCGACGCGGCCTTTGAGGGAGTTCCGTTTCCGCTGTATGTGCTGACGGGGCGGCTTTTGTATTCCTTTTTTTCCTCCTCGACCAACAGCTCCATGAAGTCGATTCGGAGAAACGGGGCCATGATCAAGAAGGTGTATGTGCCCAAGTATATTTATCCGTTTTCGGGGATTATAGCCAACTTTATAATTTTCATCATATCGCTGCTCGTGCTGTTCGGCGTGCTGATCTTCTTCCTGTGCACGGGGAAATACGGGGCGCCGCTGAACGCCTATATGTTTTTGTCCGTCATACCGCTTCTTAACCTGCTCGTGCTGGCCATGGGAGTGGGGATGATTTTATCGACGCTGAATGTGTTTTTCCGGGACGTGGAGTATCTCTGGAGCGTGGTCCTGATGCTGATTATGTACTGCAGCGCCATTTTTTACTTCGTGGACAAGATGGGAAAGGGCACCCAGCGGTTTGTCAAGCTGAACCCGCTGTTCGGCATTATCAACAATTTCCGGCGGACGTTTTTTGGACAGCCCTTCGATATGAAACTTTTGATGTATACGTCGGTGTTCGCCGCGGGAACAATGATAGTGGGCCTGTTTATATTCTATCGGAAGCAGGATGATTTCATTATGTATATTTAGGATGAATAGCGAGGTGAGTCACATATGGGAAAAGGAAAACCGGCGATCAAGGTGGACCATGTCAGCATGAAGTTCAACTTGAGCTCGGAAAAAGTGGATAATGTCAAAGAATATATGATAAAGATGCTGAAAAAGGAGCTGATGTTCCAGGAGTTCTGGGCGCTGCGCGATGTGAGCTTCCAGGTGAAAAAGGGAGACAGGCTGGGCATCATGGGCCTCAACGGGGCCGGCAAGAGCACGCTGCTCAAAATCGTGTCCGGCGTGCTGAAGGCCACCAGCGGCACGGTCACCACCAACGGGAGGATCGCCCCGCTTCTGGAGCTGGGAGCCGGTTTTGACAGGCAGTACACCGGCAGTGAGAACATTTACCTCTACGGGGCCATGCTGGGCTACAACCGGGATTTTTTGAAGAAAAAATACGACCAGATCGTCGAATTTTCAGAGCTGGGCAGCTTTATCGACGTGCCGGTGAAAAATTATTCCTCCGGAATGAGGGCGCGCCTGGGATTTTCCGTGGCCACGGTGGTGGAGCCGGATATACTGATTCTGGACGAGGTGCTCAGCGTGGGA
>CANRJU010000298.1 GCA_947631075.1 uncultured Lachnospiraceae bacterium | reverse complement strand
CTCGTCCATTTCCTTAATCTGGTTCTTAAGAACCGCTATTCTTTCGTATTCTCTCATGGTTCCCTCTTTCTCCCCGAAGTGGGGATTTAGTAAAAATTTGCGGTGCAAAAAAGCACCTGCTTTTCGCAAGTGCCAAGAGAAATGTATTCACAATTTTGTCGAATTATGCTATAATGTCAAAAGTGATGGCGGACAAGTAGTTCCGAAAGGAGTTCACTATGGACGTTATCATTTTTATAGTGGCGATTGTCGGGAGCCGCCTTGGCGGTTACGATTTCCCGGTGCTGTATTTCTACATTTCGCTTCCGTATTCCTTACATAGGTGCATACGGAGCACTATACGAATGATGAAACTACCTATGGTAGATAAGGTACGTGGAGAAGAAACCTGCCACCAGCAGGAAAAACATACTAAAGAGATCGTACGAGGTACCAAGTAACTTAAAAACCGTCCGCCATCATTTTTTAACATTGCCGAATTGGCGTATCCAGTTTACTAAACTGTCTGCGGTTTTGCAATCCCTTACTCGCCGCAAGTTTCGCCATTTTTCGACATTTCAATAACATCACTCAACATTACTGCAAATACTTTTTCCTCTTAGCGCTTACTTTTTGCTTGAAAGAGGAATCCCAAGCTGATATAATAGATTTATCAGTGGGAAACCTCTGACGTAGAGTAGTTGGTTATGCTTGGTAGGCGGTCAACTACTCTTTCTTTTTGCCGATTTCTTCGTCAATTTTCTCTTCAAGCCATGCGGTTTTGGTTTTGTTATCTTCTTTCAACTTCTTTTCTATTGCATCAACTTTCTCTGCATCAATCAAAGCACTGAAATTTTTCTTTCCCGCACGCCTTTTTTTCATGTAATCGGCTCTGCTTTTTTGCGTGATAGCGGTTCCCTCCTTTCTGTATCACGTTACAGTTATTATAATTGTAACGCGTTACATTGTCAAGAGGGAATTTCAAAAAAGTACGGCGGATTTCTCCGCCGCATCTCATTTTAGCATGATTCCTATTACTCCTATTGCAATCTGAACTATTGCGTACAAGAGTGGAGCGCATGCAATTCCGACTAAAAAATTTATAACCGGGGTTGTTTTTCTTATTACATCAAAATGATGTCCGCATTTATTGCAAATAGCATGTTGCTTGTTATATATTCCTGTCGTACTGATGTTTTTTGTGTGTTGATAAGTCACTCCTATATTTCCAACCATTTGAAAGTTCATATCTTTGTTTCCGCAAGCTGGACAACGTATCTTTTGTACCGTCCTTGTTCCTGTTTCATCTGTGTCATAATAGGTTGTTTCGCTGATTTCGATTTTTTGTGACTTGTTTAAAAACAATGTGATTGCTATGGCAACAGCAAGAATAACTAAAAATGTAGCTTCCAAACTCATTTGTAAACCCTCCCTCTTTTGTATTTTTATTTTATTTGTTCTTTACCTTTAGCAGTTCACCGTTCACAGTCCCGACAAACTTATCAACGTCATTGTATGGGACTCCATCTATCTGGTTCAGCGCCCCATAGCTCCATATCATTACTGCGCCACTTCCATTTATTATCTTATAGCTGATAGAAGTAATGCTTTCTATCGGCATTTCGTGCTGAATCCTGTTAAGTTCGCTAACCTTGCTTGCAAAAAGAATCCTCTCGTTTGTACATGCCACCGTACAGAAATTCTCCGCAAATACACCCTGTGTGCTGAACAGGATTCCCTCGCCCTCTTTCAGAGAAGAATATATCTGTTCAAGATTCTTTGTGTTGCTCGCATGGGGAGTGGTTCTGAACATCGCTCCGCTCGCTATGGCGTAAATGTCATAAAGCCATCCGACAAAACATAATCCCATCGTGCAAGCCCACAGAACACCAGTTCCTACTTTGTGTAGATAAAACCTGTGTATTCCAAGCCATCCGAGGAATATGCAAAGCAGTAAAGCCTTTTTCTTTTGTTCGTCACTGTACTCCAAGTTTCAGCACCTCCATCTTTCGTTTTCCCCATAATAACACATTATGTCGAAAAATGGAAGGAAAAAGAGACGGACGCGCCGCCCCTTTATGCCACCTGTATATATGCAATGTCTTTGAATATCTCCAGTCTTTGCTTGCAGTCCCGATATATGTCTTTATAATGCTTCTCTTCCTGTATTCCTGCCTGTATGCAGTGAAGTATGATATTTTCAGCAACACTCAAACTGCTCAACTGTTCGGACGTAGCGCTTTCTCTGTTGGATATTCCGCAGATTTTGTTTGCCAGTTTCGTGTAATTTATATAAAGAAGGTTTTCCTCGTGATCGTATCCCTGTTCTTTCGCATACTCAACAAGCTGTTTCAGAACATCTGTTTCCGCTTTCCTTGTGAGTTTCCCCTGCTCCCTTGTCCGAATCCACCATTTGTTCTGCCGCTCAAAAATAAACTGTCGCATGGCGTAAAACTGCCGGACAAGTTCAAATTTGAAATCCACCACTTTCTCGCTGTTTCCGAGTAATGTCATGAGAAATGATGCTTGCATTTCATTCAAATTGTATACTTTTATATGAATATTATTGTTGTTTTCAGAACACTTCAAGTAGTCTGACAATTCACCGAGCCTTTTCATTTTGACTATATGATTTTCAATGTGCTTCACTACGCTTTGATGCGTGTTCCCGGTTCCCTCGGAAATAATCCAACTGTCGGTAAATACATCGTCCCCATTGACTTTCACTAAATTTTTGTTCACGTTATTTTCCTCCCAAAAATAATATTTATCGAAGTCATTTATCTTTGGTAGAAAAAACGCATACATAGACAATCCTACTCTACGGATTTATCTTTTGTATGCGTTCGTGGCTTTGTTGCATGTTTTCTAAATATTCGACTTTCTAATATGATACAATCGAAGACATATTATGTCAATGGAAACTTAAACGCATTCATACCCATTTTAACTCATTTTAACTCATTTTAACTCATTAATACTCAATCAGCGCAAGCCGTATCTTATTGAACAGCACCTGATTTGTCTCGTCGTCTGTGCGGATAATCTTGAACGGCGTGTCCGGGATGTAGAATTCCCCGGTCTTGTATGTGTTTTCCTCCGGGTCGTAGTACTCGACGTTATACTTCCTCTGCAATGCGTTCACGAGACCGTTTTTGAGGATGTTCTGGAATGCGATCTTTTCATCCTCGTACATGACGTGCGTCTCGCAGTCAATCTTTGTTTTCGGATACGGTATCGTCTCCCGGTGAAGCTTGTTCGTGTTCTGGTCTCGGTATGCCTCAAGCTCCGTGCGCTGGTTGGGAGTGATTGAGTAGCTGTCGTACGCCAGATAGTCGTTCGGCAGTTCCTTTGTGCCAAACTTGAGAAGATATCCTTTATAAGCCACAAAATCACCCCCTACACTTCAAAAATCCCGAGACCGCCGTTCTGGTTCCGGGATTCCATGTTCTTGCTTTGCAGGTAGCCGATGATATAGCCGTCAGCCACGACCGCCATGCCGTTCAGCGCTTCCTTGACCGCCTGCCCGATGTTCGTATTGCTGTTAAACGTGTTCGACGAGATTGCCGCGATATCCCGGCGCATATCGTCGCCGAAGCTGTCGGAATACGTGCTCCGCGGGATGTTCG
>CANRJU010000297.1 GCA_947631075.1 uncultured Lachnospiraceae bacterium | reverse complement strand
GCGGCCACAAAATTCACGGGCCGAAGGGAACCGGCTTTTTGTACCGGGACGCAAAGGCGAGGATTCTGCCGGGGCTACGGGGAGGCGGGCAGCAGGGCGGCATGCGCTCCGGAACGGAAAATGTGCCCGGCATCGCCGGGCTCGGACTGGTGGCGGAGTACATGGATCAGACGCTTAATGAGAGGCGGGAGAAATTATTTTCCCTGAAAAAATATTTTATAGAGAGACTGGGAGAGGTGGATGGAGCCGTCGTTCACGCCTGCGATCCGGACCGGGTTTTAGAGACGGCGCCGCATATCGTCAGCGCCGGTTTTCCGGGAGTGAGAAGCGAGGTGCTGCTCCATGCGCTGGAGGAAAAGGGAGTCTACGTCTCATCCGGGTCGGCCTGTTCCTCGAATCATCCCGGCATCAGCGGCACGCTGGTAGCTATTGGGGTGCCGGAGGAACTGCTTGAGTCCACGCTCCGGTTCAGTTTTTCCTCTTTTACCGAGCGGGAGGAATTAGATTACGCCATTGACGCATTGAAAGAACTTGTGCCGGTGCTGGCACGGTATCGCAGGAGATAGTACTCCAGAATGGAGGACAAAAGGAGAAAAATTATGGTTCGTGCTTTTTTGATTAAATACGCGGAAATAGGGATCAAGGGGAAAAACCGGTATGTTTTTGAAAACGCGCTGGTGCGGAGAGTGTCGGAGCGCTTGGAGCGGTGCGAGGGAAAATTTCTGGTCCAGAAGGAGCAGGGGCGCATCTATGTAGAGGCCCAGGCGGAGGACGGGAGCAGTCCGGTGTTCGATCCGGACGAGGTGATTGAGGCGCTGACACATGTGTTCGGCATTGCCCATATCTGCCCGGTCGTTCTGGTGGAGGACAAGACCTTTGACCATGTGTGCCAGGCGCTGGTGGAGCACATGAAGGACGTGTTGGGCGATAAGCCCTTTACCTTTAAGGTGTTCGCCAAGAGGAGCGACAAGGAATATGAGATGCAGAGCCCGGAAATCTGCGTGGAGGCGGGTTCTTATATCATCGACCACATGCCGCAGGCGCGGGTGGACGTCCACGACCCGGAGGTGAAGGTGTATGTGGAGATCCGCCAGAGGGCGTATGTCTACGTCACCAGCATCAAGGGGCCGGGCGGTATGCCGGTGGGCTCGTCGGACCGCTCGATGCTTCTTTTGTCCGGAGGCATCGACAGCCCGGTGGCGGGCTATATGATGGCGAAAAGGGGCGTGCGGATCGAGGCGGTCTATTTTCACGCGCCGCCCTATACGAGCGAGCGCGCCAAGCAGAAGGTGGTGGATCTGGCAAGGCTCATCTCGGAGTACACGGGCCCGATTCAGCTCCACGTTGTGAATTTTACGGATATTCAGCTGTATATTTACGACAAGTGCCCGCACGACGAGCTGACGATTCTCATGCGCCGCTACATGATGCGGATTGCGGAGCGGATCGCGAAGGAACGGCATTGTCTGTCCCTGATTACCGGGGAGAGCGTGGGACAGGTGGCCAGCCAGACGATGCAGAGCTTAGCCGCCACCAACGCGGTGTGCACGATGCCGGTGTTCCGGCCCCTCATCGCGTTCGATAAGAACGATATCATTGAGATCGCCCAGAAAATCAATACATTTGAGACGTCCATTCAGCCCTTTGAGGACTGCTGTACGATTTTCGTGGCAAAACACCCGGTGACCAAGCCGGATATTGAAAAAATGGAAAATTCGGAAAAGCTGCTGGCGGAAAAGATAGACCAGATGCTGCAGGAGGCCATTGACGGCCGGGAGATTCTGGACGTGCGGCCCTGATTCGGGGAGACGGGGCGCTTACGGGCAGGAAATACGGAAAAATTGGAATTGAAAAATTTAATGTAAGCAAAAAAAGAAAGCGGCGGACAAATGGCCCGGCCGCCCCATGTAAGTAACAAACCCAATATTGATGTAGCGATTATTCTACGATGAACGGTGCCAGTTTAGCAAGGATGTCATCAACATCGCTCTCGCTGTGGATGTTCAGATCGATCGGCTTGGACAGATCCAGGCTGAAGATACCCATAATGGACTTCGCGTCGATTACATATCTGCCGGACACCAGGTCAAACTCAGCGTCGTACTTTGTTACTTCGTTTACAAATGCTTTTACCTTGTCGATAGAATTCAAGGAAATTTTAACTGTTTTCATGATATACCTCCTTATAGTTTAAAATTTCTTTTGATCTTCATGTATTATACTAGTATGAACTGGGAATTATGTCAATATCAAAAATTGACGATGTAGTTTAAAAATAAGATTGTTTTTTGTGCAAAATGCTAAGAAAAGAGGGGAATGCGAGCTATGAGGGCGGCCTTTCTCACCTTGGGATGTAAGGTGAATTTTTACGAGACAGAGAAGATGATTGAGCAGTTTAAAAAGCGCGGATTTGAAATAGCCGAATTTTCGGAAACAGCGGATATTTATGTGATTAACACCTGCACTGTCACCAATGTGGCCGACCGCAAGTCAAGACAGATGATCCACCGGGCCCGGAAAAAAAATCCGTCGGCCTATGTGGTGGCCGTGGGCTGCTATGTGGAGAGCGGGGGAGATAAGGTCCTGCAGGATACGGCCATTGACGCGGCTTTTTCCAACCGGGACAAGGGGGATATCGCGGACCGGATCATCGGACAATTTCAGTTAAGATGCGATAAATCCGGGGCGGATCGGAGCGGAGATGGCACGGAGAACCAGACGGGAGAGATAAAGAGCCGCACCCGGGCGTATATAAAAATCCAGGACGGCTGCAACCAGTTCTGTACATACTGCATAATTCCCTATGTCCGGGGCGGGGGAAAGCTCGCCAGCACGCCGCCGGAGGATGTCATAGAGCAGGTAGAAAAGCTGGCCGCGCAGGGGTATAAAGAGGTGGTGCTCACCGGAATCCACCTGTCCTCGTATGGCGTGGATCGCTCGGAGGAGATTCATTTTACAAAATTGAAGGGAAGGCCGCTGTCGGATCTGATTCGCCGGATTGCCGATGTGCCCGGCATCGAGAGAATCCGCCTGGGATCTCTGGAGCCGCGTATCATAACGGAAGAATTTTTGGAGAGCTTGTCGGAAGTTCCCGCGCTCTGCCCCCATTTTCATCTGTCCCTGCAGAGCGGGAGCGATGGCGTGCTGCGCCGGATGAACCGGCATTATACAACTGTAGAATATATGGAAAAGGCAGAACTTCTGCGCCGTTATTTTGACCGGCCCGCCATTACGACAGATGTAATCGTGGGATTTCCGGGGGAGACGGAGGCGGAGTTTGAGCAGACGCGGGCGTTTATGGAACAGCTCCGGCTGGCGGACACCCATGTTTTCCAGTACTCTCGCCGCAGCGGCACCAAGGCGGCGGAACGGACGGATCAGGTATCGCCGGAAATCAAGAAAAGGCGCAGCGAAATCCTGTTGGGGGATGTGGAGCGGTACAAGCGGGAATATGGGGATTCTTTTCTGGGAAAGACCGAGAAGGTCCTGTTTGAGAATACAGTAGTAGAAAGCGGAGAAACCTGGCTTCAGGGCCACAACGAGCGGTATGTGAGGATCGCGGTTTCCGAGAGCGAGGCGCGCTTCAAGGGATGGCGCCCCAACCAGATTC